>SKIM01000001.1 GCA_007116445.1 Natronohydrobacter sp. | reverse complement strand
GGCTACTGTTCGAAGTCTTGGTTCCGCACAGGCCTCGACGAGTTGCGCCGTCGACTCCGCATAGGCGGCATCCCTCTCATCTCCGGCGAAAATTACGCCATCAGAAAACGCTTCCGGATGAGAGTCGCGTAGTGTGGCGAACTAACTCCAGATACCCTCGAAGACCTCTCATGGTCTCGCAAAGAGGCGAGTCGTGTACCATGGCGAACTATTGAACGATCAACTCCGCGTGCAATGCTCCGGCCGCGTTAATGCTATTCAAAATATCAATCATATCCCGTGGGGCAACACCTAGCGCATTTAGACCAGCTACAATTTCTGATAGTGATGTTCCCTCTTGAAGTTCAGCAAGAGCTGTTTGCGCACGATCGCCAATTTCTGCAACGGTTCTCGGGACTACTATAGTCTCACCCTCGGCAAAGGGATTAGGCTGCACTACAAGTGGCGCCTCCTCCACACGTAAAGTTAACCCCCCCTGCGCGACTGCGACACGGCTTATCCGCACATCTTTGCCCATGACTATCGTGCCAGACCTCTGATCCACCACGACACGAGCACGTGCATGAGGTGTTATGGTCACGTTTTCTATTCTTGCGAGTGCATGCGCTGGAGACCTCAAGCCTGCCTGCGCAACGTCCAAGACAACGGTTCCGGAATCTACCATAGTGGCAACTGGTCGACCAAGTTCTCGATTCACCTCCTCTTCTATCAAAGCCGCCGTTGTGAAATCAGGCACACGCAGTGCTAGCCGAATACGAGAAAGACTAGCTAACTCAAAATCCACTTCACGCTCGACCCTTGCACCCAAAGGTATTGAACCAGCAGTAGGCACGCCCCGCACTTCTCGTGCCGCCTGACCCTGCACGGCCACACCACCCGAAATCACAGTTCCTTGAGCAACTGCGTAAATCGTACCATCTGCGCCATTAAGAGGCGTCATGACAAGGGTGCCACCCAATAAACTCGTTGCATCTCCAATCGCAGATACGGTTACGTCAATACGCGCGCCCGATCGCGCAAAAGGTGGAAGGGTTGCAGTAACAACGACGGCAGCGACGTTCCGTGGACGAAACTGTTCGCCAGTGACGTTAACTCCTAAGCGCTCAAGGATGTTGGACATGATGTCCTCGGTAAAAGGTGAGTTCCGCATCCCATCGCCAGTACCATCTAAGCCAACGACCAAGCCATATCCCAAAAGATCATTTCCGCGAACGCCATCGAACTCGACAAGGTCTTTCAATCGCACTGAAGCTTCGAGCCACTGGGGTGACACAACGACACAAAGCGTTAACAAAATTTTCCCTAATATACGGTAAATCATCTCAAGTAATCCGCAAGGCTAAGCCTAGACATACGCGCCGTAATCGAGAATATAAGATCAAGTTGCGTCATTACATGTTCCAATTTCATCGCTGTCTCATGAGGGTCTGCAGAAATCAATTCACTGCGAGCTATAGACAACGCTGAAAGTTCATTCCCCGCGCGAACAGACGCAATTGATGTGCGCTCTTCATCCATCCCGATCCGTGCCGAAAGATCGATAATCTTAGAAGCGCCCATTGCAACGGTAAGCGCTGCTTTTTGAACCAGCTCACGCCTGTCTCCTGGATCATTTAAAATTTCATTTTCAGCAAGCAGTGCCGCCTTTGCATAACCTGCGAGGGTCACCCTAAAAGCTTCATGGTCTGCAGTCGTGTTAGGATTTACATTTATACCACTTCCCAAAGCAACAGCTCCGCTGATTCTTTCGCCACCAACATAACCGTATGTGTCAAATCCATTGCCTTCAGCAAACCAAGTATCAACAAAATCTGACAGACCGGAAGCATCGAGCCCAGCAGGCATTGCCGATCGAAGCTCTGATAAAATAACGCCAGCAGGGGCCAGCGCCGGTTCGTTGCCAACATCTCCGGCGAATAGGCTGCGGCCTGCCAGCTTTGTATTCAGTACGTCAACTGCATTATCAAAGCCCGCACGGAAGTTAGATATGAAGCGAGAAATTTGGGCCATGTTTGTCACGTCATTCATAGAAAGCGTGTCAAAAGCAATTCGCTCCGCATCTGCCTGCATGTTTCCAAGGACCATTTGCTGGCCACCTAGTATTGTTTGTAGACTATCACTGAGACTTTTTTGAAGCTCAGATGCAGCGATTTTTTGTTCAAGCGAAGCGAGCATGGTCACGTCGCCGTTGACGTGCCTGATTTTATCACGGACGATCCCAGTGCTGATTTCTTGTGATAACGTTGATAGACTCTGCTTCATGCGAGTAGTTTGTCTCGACAGCATCAGCTGTCGGGACATGTCACCGATCGTTGTGCTTATCATTTTTCAAATCTCCAGGAGTGTGCGCATCATCGCGTCGATCGTGGATAGTACGCGAGCGTTGGCAGCATAGGCTTGCTCGAGAACAAGAAGCTTGCTCAATTCCGCGTCGGTATCAACGCCCTGAGTTGCAAGCGTCTCGTTTAACGCCGTGAACCTTGATACATCACGACTGATACGTTGGTCCAAGGCGAGTCGTTCTGATCCTATATAGGAAAGAATTTCCGTGACATGTCCCTGTACGTCACGACCGGACGATATCTGACCGGGAATAAGAGTATTTCTCTGCATGGCTTGCACCATACGATCTAGGTTCACGTTATCTGCGACAGGGCCCGGAGCCACAGCGTCGACGCCTGTTCTGATACGCCATGGTTCGTCGATCACAATGGGGTTTACTTCAATCTGGCTTGAAATTCCCGGAGCGAAACCTTCAAAAGACGACTGCCCGCGCAAGCTGAATATCCCGAAGGCCACAGGTATCGTGGTTATATCTTGCATCAATGCGGCAGGCGTGAAACGTTCAATCAAATCGGTTGCAAAGGCATCCAGCCTTCTCATGGCTTCAGGTGCAGACGTATCTCTGATTTGAAGGTTGGCTCCGATCTGACCAGACGAGAAGATCGGGTTGGATTCAGAAATATCTCTTCCATTCAGAGAAACCCGGGGCAACAAAATGTCTTGCGCTGAAGGGTCCAGTGTCCTTGTAAAATCAAACTTTGCAGCATCTCTGTCGACAAGCACAGAGCCATCCTGCGCCATCAGGAGAACACGTCCATCTTCACGTGGAAACTCCCGGATCGGGAGTTTTTCTGCCACTTGATCAATCAGGTTTTGGCGCACATCCATAAGGCCTTCGGGAGCCCCCCCAAGAAGTGATTGCCGTTGAATTTCCCTGTTTAGGCCCGCGATACTTTCGAGAGTGTTATTGAGCCATGTGACATCTTTCTCGATTGCCGCGTCGGCACGATCTCTTTCAGAGAGAAGAGACTGCCCCACGGTCGAGAGCTTGGTTGTGATATCGCGAGCGGCTTGGGTGATCTGCTGTATTAATGCAGGTTCATCTGGAGATTGTCGCGCGCGCTGCAGCGCTGTTTCAAGCTCGATCACAGCGTTTGAAAGACTGCCAGTCTCACCAGGCAATCCCAGACCTGTTTCTGCTTTTTGTAGGAACGCACCAAGCAAAAGGGCATTTTCTTTTTGCGATGATGCATTCCGCAGCTCACCGATAAGTGCCTGATCCGCCTGTCTTGAAATGCCTGTGAAGGCCACGCCATTACCATTGCCCCCGACTGACCGTGCCGCTTGGGTGACCGAGCGCACACCATAGCCGTCTGTATTCGCATTCGCGATATTGTCTGCGACAGTTTGCGTTCCGCGCTTGGACAATGAAAGCCCGCTCAGGGCAGAGGACATTGCGAGTGATAATGACATTCCTGACCTTCAATCTGCTGGATCAGCGTTTGATATTGGTGGTTTCCTGAAACATTTCGTCCACGGTCTGAATCACCTTGGCGTTTGATGAATAGGCGCGTTGTGTTTGAATAAGGCTGGTCAGCTCTGCTGCGACATCAGTTGCGGATTCCTGTAAAGCAAAGCCAACGAACTCGCCAACCGGGCCAGTGCCTGCATCCCAGAGGAAAAACGGACCGCTATCACGCGAAACCTGAAACGCCTGACCGTCCCTTGCGGTCAAGCCATTGGGGTTGGGCACATCGACGATTGGAATACGATAAAGTGTCCGGCGGAACCCGGAATCATAGACCGCATCGAGATCCCCATTCGCGTCGATCATCAGGCCAATCAGGTTCCCGGCGCCAAATCCATCTTGCTGAACCCCAAGGGGAGAAAAGGTAGCGCCGCGCTGTACGATGCCCCCGCCTTCGTCATAGCGTCCGATCGAAAAGGTCATCGACTGACCTGCCACCTCCAGCAGGATCTGCCCAGTATCGGGGTCATATGCGGAAGGACCAGTTCCTGTCGGGCTGACAGAGCTCAGCGTACCGCCGATGCCCGGAGCCGTGTTGAATTGCATGTCGAAGGTCCCAAGCGAGTCGCCTGTTTCGGAATGTGTCAATTCCATTGTCCAGCGGTTGGTGGCCCCAGCCGCATCCAGCTCAGGCCGCATTTCAACGTTGAGCGTTTGTGCAAGGCCCAGTTCGCTGAAAAACTCGACCGTCATGATATAGGGTTCCCCTGATGCATCGGGCAAAGTTGCCGATGCGGGGAGGTTCACCCCGAAATCGATGTTCGTTGTCGCTGCGAAAGCCTGTTGGTTGGGTTCGATGCGCACAGGCCGCAGAGCTGCGGTGCTGTCGCGTGGATAAGCGGGGATCGTCCCATCCCTGGCCGCGGGCCAACCAAGCAGCGCGTGCCCACTGGAATCGCGCATCACCCCATCTGCATCCTGCCGGAAGGACCCAGTTGGCGACAGCATCAAAGGCGCTGTTCCATCATTGAGACGTGCGCCCAACTCCGTCGTCACGGGAATGAAACCACGTCCGGACAAGGCAATATCAGTTGCGTTCTGCGTGCCGATCAGAGAGCCGCCCTGGTCAATGATACGCGATGACGTGGTTCGCACACCGCCGGCCGCATAAGCTCCCTGCCCTGCCAGACCAGAGCCGACAACCATGGAATGAAACGAGGTATTTGCGCGGCGATACCCATAGGTCGCCGAATTTGCGATGTTATCCGAGATCGTGGCGAGTCGGTTGGAATTGGCCCGTAGCCCCGCCACACCAGCGTTCATCGATGAAGAAATGCTCATATCCGCTCCAGACCCTGATGATTCTTTCTCCTAGTCTGAGGGACAGGCCTTAATTTCTTCCTAAGCTCTCACACCTCATCGGATTGCAGCAGCAAAATCAGCTCAATCCGATTATTGCGCGCCGCTGTCGCAGGCGAGACGGCGGGCACGCGATCCGCATTTCCCGTCATGCGATGTATGCGCGCTTCCGGGAAGCCCTGATCAAGCATCAGGCGCTGCATCGTCATGGCGCGTGAAATGGTCAGATCCCAGACAGGGTTTTGCAAAAATACAGTTGGGAAACTGCGCGAATGGGTCTGCACGGCGACGGGGTTTGTCACTGTGCCGAAGGCATTGCTGAGAACATCGGCAAGCGCGACCAGAACCGGGCGGGGTGTACCGTCATCGGGATTGAACAGCGGCCTGTCATCGAGGTCAAACAGCTCGATCAAGAGGCCTTCATCCGTCATCCGTATCGCGACATGCTCGAAAGCTTCGCCCAGAAGCTCATCACCGGCGACCTGAGTTTCAATGGCATCGACGATCGTATCAAGCGCCTCCAGATCAGATTTGGAGATTTCTTGTTCCGCAAGGGCTTCCGCCAGCGACTCGACCTGAGACAGCGCTTCGCCCCCCATGACCCCATCCCCGCCCGAGGATTGAGACTGAACCGCCTGAATATCCGAGAAATAATCGGCGATCCCCCGGCGCTGTTCATCCTCGACCGAGCCGAGAAGCCAGAGCATCAGGAAAAACGCCATCATCGCGGTCACGAAATCCGCATAGGCCACTTTCCAAGCGCCACCGTGATGGCCGTCGCCAGCCACTACCTTCTTGCGCTTGATAATAATTGGCCTGACGTTGTCAGAACGTTGCATTTGATCACCCACAATTTCACCCACTGTCACGCTACACGGCAGGCTTGAACAAGAGGTTAAGACGTAACGCCCATGACACGCAGAACACACGCGCCCCGCGCTCTGATCACAAGAATAAACCGTTGCATTAGAGATAAATAACGGCGAACCTGTGGTTCTGAACACTGCGTCGCTTGAGCCCTGGACATGCTGTGAGTTACGCCGCCGGGTGGGATCTTGCGCCTTGGCGGCACATTAACCTTTCACCGCAGCCCTGGTATCTTCGGCGCGGCGACACCCCCACCGGATGCAACCTGACACCAAACCGGAAAACAGCCTTGCCTTGCAACGACATCTCCCCCCGCATTGATACGCTCGGCGTTGATGGGATGCTCATCAGTTTCGGCACAGAGCTGAGCGAAGCGGCAAATCGTGCTGCGTTGGCCTGCCATGCATTGATCGAAGCGGCAGAGCTTCCGGGGGTCAGAGAAAGCACGGCCGCACTGACATCCGTCTATGTGCGTTTTGCTCTGGATGTCACCCAACACAGCGCGCTTCGTATGGCGCTCGAAGCGCTCTTGGCGCCGCGTGACTGGTCCAGGGCAAGTTTACCGCAGGGGCGCAAGTTGTGGCATGTGCCAGCTCTTTTCGGCACGGAACTTGGCCCGCAACTGGCGGAAGCGGCTGTACTGGCAGGACTTTCCCCCGAAGACGCAATCACAGCGCTTTGCGCAAGGCCTTTGCGGGTCCAGACCATCGGGTTCGCGCCCGGGCAGCCCTATCTGGGCCAGCTTCCTGCGGCCTGGGATATCCCGCGCCAGACGGGCCTGACACCGCAAGTGCCCGAAGGGGCGCTGGTGGTCGCGCTACGCCAGGTCGTGCTGTTTTCCGTCAGCACCCCGACAGGCTGGCGGCATGTTGGCCAGACGGCACTGCGCC
>SKIM01000150.1 GCA_007116445.1 Natronohydrobacter sp. | reverse complement strand
GGCCGACAAGAGCCAGCGCAGGCCCAGCGCGCCCCGATAGGCCCCCTTCTCGATCCAGACCCGCAGCGCCAGAAGCGCGGGCGTCAGCATCAGCGTCAGGAGTGTCGCGACCCCAAGCCCGAAAACCACGGCCGTTGCCAGTTGCTTCCACCACAGCGCCGTGGGGTTGTCGATCGAATAGCCACCATTCGCAAAATCGATCGACAGGCCCAGCATCATCGGTGTCAGCCCCGCCATGGTCGTGATCGTGGTCATCAGCACCGGGCGAATCCGCGCCTCTACCGTGCGGATGATGGCTTCGATCCGGGGCATGATGCGCGCGTAATTCTGATAGGTGTCAATCAGAACAATGTTGTTGTTCACCACGATCCCGGCCAGCGCCACGATGCCCGTGCCGGTCATGATGACCGAGAAAGTCTGATCCATCACCAGCATCCCGATCAGCACGCCTGCCGAGGAAAGAACCACAGCCAGAAGGACCAGGACAGCATTGTAGAAGCTGTTGAACTGCGTAAGAAGGATGACGAACATCAGCCCGAGTGCCGCACTGAAAGCCACAGTCAGGAATTGCGTGCTTTCTTCCTGATCCTGCTGTTCGCCCGTCCATTCCCAGCCGATCCCTGCGGGCAGCGGATCGTCCTCTGTCAGCCATTGTGTCAGCACATCGATGCGCTCAGTCGCGGTAATGGGCACTTGCCGCCAGTCATTCGCAGCAATCTCTGCCAGAGTTTCCTCCGCGCGGCGGAACTCAGGCGTACCGGGCTCATTCTCGCGCAGCACGACCTGCGCGCGGGGCACGACGCGCATTGTCTCGCCCGCGCGGTTCACCAGACGCACCATGCCCGAGCGCACATCGGCCTTCACATCGTAGAAGCGCTGCTGGTTGACACGGTCGATCTGTCCGCGGGACGCGACCGTGTCCACAGTGATGAAATTCGAAAGCGGCACCAGCCCGAAATTCGTCTGCACCCGCAGGGTTTCCAAGGTCGAGAGCAGCCGGTCCCCTTCGGGCAGGCGCACGCGGATGTCGATTTCCTCGTCCGAGCTGTCCACACGCATCGTGTCGAGCAGCAAGCCGCGCGTCACAAGCTGCACCATGCCGCCAATCGTGGCGACATTGGCCCCGAACCGCCCGGCCATTTCCGTATCGACATTGATCTGCCAGTCGATGCCCGGCACCGGCCGCGTGTCTTCCAGATCAAAAAGCCCATCAGCGGCAGCCATGCGGGCGAGAACAATCTCGACGGCCTCATCCAGCGCGTCGAAATCCGACCCGGTCAGGCGAAGATGCACGGGTTTGGCGCTGGCCGGACCGCCCGAGGCGATCAGAAACTCGGTGAAGATCCCCGGCAAGGTGTCGAATTGCGCCTGCAGCCGGTCGACGATCACGGCCCCACGCAGCTCAGGATCTCCCTGACGCTCGCGCCAGTGTTTCAGTTCGAACTGGATCTGGCCGATGGCATCACGCGGTGGCCCCTGCCCGGCGGTATTGGTGTTCAGCCCGCCCTGCCCACCAAAGGCAAAGACCGAAGCGATTCCAGGCTCGTTCAACGCGATCTGCTCGACCTGCCGCACAAGGCGATCCTTTTCGGGCAGGGACAGGTTGCCGCGCGCGCGCACAAAAATGATCCCCTGCTCGGGTTCGGTTTCGACGAAGAATTCAACACCGCGGTTATTCTGCCCGTAATACTGGAATACCCCGATGACAAAGGCCACCACAGCGATCACAAGAAGCACCGGCATCACTGGATTGCCGACAAAAAGCCGCGCGACATGGCCCGCGGGAGAATAGGCGCGCCCGGCATGGACGCGCTGCGGTCGCGTCTCGGGGCGCAAGGTGCGGAAGGTGGTGGACATGCCCACGGCAGCGATCGCCATCAGCACGGCGCCGGGCAGCATCTGGGCGATAGACACTGCAGCAGCGGTGCCCCCTGCCAGAAAGCCGGGATTGATCATCATCAGCGCCCCCAGCAGCATGAGCGCAATGCAACCTGCCGAGAGCGCGGCGCGCAGCAGCCATGGCAGATGACGCAACATGTCCGAAACATGCCCCAGCCGACGCGCCATGCGCCCGGTGATCCCACCCATGACAGGCAGGAAGATCAGCGCCACGATCAGCGAGGCCGACAGCACGAAGATCAGCGTGACCGGCAACAGGCCCATGAACTCCCCGGCGACCCCTGGCCAGAACAGCATCGGCAGGAAGGCACAGAGCGTGGTGCCCGTCGACGCAATGATCGGCCAGAACATCCGCTGGGCGGCCTTGACATAGGCCTGCATCGGCCCGTCCCCTTCGGCCAGCCGTTTATCCGCATATTCGACAACGACCACCGCCCCGTCGACAAGAATGCCAACTGACAGGATCAGCCCGAACATGACGATATTGGACACGGCAACGCCCATGATCCCCAACAGGATGAAACACAGCAGGAACGACGCCGGGATCGCAAACCCCACAAGCAACGCCGAACGCGCCCCGAGAGCCGCCAGCACCACGATCATCACAAGCGCGATGGCGGTCAGCACCGATCCCTCGAGCTGGGTCACCATCTCGCCGGTCTGGATCGAGGTGTCGAGCGCAGGGGTCACGCGGATCGCGGTTTGCAACTCCTCCGACCAGGTGGCGCGTTCCTCCTCGATCGCGGCGCGCACGGCCGCAGTGGTGTCAATGGCATTGAAGCCCCGCCGCATCACCACCTGAATGGCCAGATTTTCATCGCCATTGAAGCGCGCAGTGCCGGTCCGGTCGGCAAAAGTCTGGCGGATTTCGGCCAGATCGCCCAATGTGACGACCGCATCGCCATTCACCTTGACCGGCAGGCGATAAATATCCTGCGGGCTGGAAAAACTCGACGGCAGCGTGACCGAGAAGGCACCCTGACGCGACTCGACTTCGCCTGCGGCGACCAGCTGGTTGTTCTGCGTGACGACATTGATCAGCTCGCCCGCAGTGACGTTATAGGCTTCGAGCTTGAGCGGGTCTATCAGCACTTCGACCATTTCATCGCGCGCGCCCGCGATTTCGGCTTCCAGAACCGAGTCCAGCCCTTCAATCCGCGTGCGCAAGTCGCGCGTCACGCGCAGCAGCGTGCGCTCGGACACATCGCCCGAAACGGCGACGATGATGATAGGGAATTGCGAGAAATTGATCTCCGAGATCGTGTAATTCTGCGCGCCAGACGGGAATTGCCCTTCGGCGCGGCCCATCGCATCACGGATATCGGCCATCGTGGCCGTTTTGTCCCAGCCGAATTCGAATTCCAGCACGGCGGCGGCAAACCCATCCGCCGAAAAGGCGTTGATGGTCTTGAGCCCGTCGAGATCCGTCAGCTCCTGCTCCATCGGCTGGACGAGCATGGTTTCGCCATCGACTGCCGAGATGCCGGGGAAGGGCACTGTGATGATCACCGCAGGCACTTCAATATCGGGCTCGCCCTCCTTGGGCAGGCCGATATAGGCCGCGCTGCCTGCGACCATGACCATCACGATCAGCGCGAAGATCATCCGCGCCCGGCCTGCCGCCCATGAAACGATGCCGATCACGGCTCTGCTCCGGCGTCATCCGCCCAGGTCACGCGCACATACGCCCCTTCGCGGGTGAATTCCTGCCCCAGCGTGATCGCGTTGATTTCGTCGGGCAGTCCGCCCAGCCAGATGCCATCGGCCGTGTCGCGCAGGATTTGCGCAGGCTCGAAACTGACCAGCCCGTCTTCGTCAACCACGCGCAGGCCCAATGTGCCACTGTCATCAAGGGTGAGCGCAGAGCCGGGCAGAAGATGGCCCATCTGCTCGCGCCCCTGGATCAGGATATCGGCGCTTTGCCCGTCGCGGATCGCGCCGTCGGGATTTGGGATCGAGATATCGACCCGAAATGTGCGGGTCTGCGGATCGGCAGAGCGCGCGATGAAGGTGACCGTGCCCATCACCTCGCGCCCCGAAGCCAGCCGCGCGCCAGCTGGCGTGTCGAGCGCCAGCTGGTCGACCTGTGCTTCGGTCACAAAGCCCACCAGCTTGATCGGGTCCATCTGGATCAGCGTCGCGCAGAGCGCACCGGGTTGCAGCAAGCTGCCCAGTTCGGCCGTGTCGGTTTCCAGCACCCCGTCGAAAGGCGCATGCATGACCAGCCGCGCCAGTTCTTCCACGGCACGATCCACCCCGGCTTGCGCCGATTGCAGCGCCGCGCGGGCAGTCGCAAGACGGGTTTCGCTGCCAAAGCCGCTATCGCTCAGGCCGGATGCTGCGCGGAAATTGATCTCAGCCTCGGTCAGACGGGCGCGGGCTTCATCCAGCGCCGCCTTGCGCACGCCGGCGGAAAGCTCGCACAGCGGATCTCCTGCCTGCACCTGTGCGCCACGGCGCAGCGGGTCAGAAATGACCAGACCCGACGTCTCGGAGCGGATTTCAACCTGACGCATGGCCTCTGTCCGCCCGCGCAACACCACAAGATTGGCCACAGGCTGAGCTTGCGACCGCGTGGCGACAACATGGACGCGCGGCGCTTCGGGCGCGACCTCCGCCGCGTCATCCGCATCATCAACAATCACACCCGCGAAACTCATCAGCGCATCACGCTCCATCACAGCGAGATAAAGCACCGACGAGACAGCCAGCGCGGTCAGAAAAGGGAAAATACGCATCAGGTCGCACTCCGAAGGCAATTGGTCTGCACATAGGCGTTCTACGCTAAACTGACCAGTTCAGATTACTTCGCACGCGCAGAAAATCAACTGATCTGTGACAAAATGATGTCCATGCTCCTTTTTGTGCTCGGCTTGCAGACCAGATGGGCGCAAATCACCTGCCTGCAGGGCTTTGCAAACACGCGGGCTTCAGGATATGAGGGAGCGAGTTTAAAAAAAGGTGTCGTGTGAGCAACTCTGACAGTTTCTTCAACGAAGTGGCCGAAGATCTGCGTCGGGATCGGGCGCTTGCCCTGCTGCGCCGGTATGGTTGGGTCGCCCTGCTTCTGGTTCTGCTGGTCGTCGGGGGCACGGCCTGGAACGAGTGGCGCAAGGCGCAGGCGCGCGCGTCTGCCGAAGCCTTTGGCGACGCCGTGCTGGCTGCGCTTGAAAATAACGAAACCGCAGATCGGATCACGGCACTGGCCCAGATCGAGGCGACAGGCGCGCAAGCCGGGCTGTTGCAGCTGCTCAGCGCCGGGGCCCTTCTGGAGCAGGATCGCGCGGCCGCGCTTGTGGCACTGCAAGCGGCCGCTGATGATGCGGCCCTGCCCGATGCTTACCGCCAGCTCGCCGCGCTCAAGCGCGTCATTGCAGGCGGCAGTGACATCCCCTTGGCAGAGCGTGAAACGCTGCTGGCGCGCCTGTCGCAGCCCGGCCAGCCGATGCGGCCCCTCGCGCTCGAGCAGACCGCGTTGCTGCAACTCGAGCAAGGCAATCGCGAAACAGCCATTGAAATTCTGACCGACTTGCTGGCACAATCGGACGTGTCTGAGACGCTCCGCCGCCGCGCCACGCAGCTGGTCACCGCATTGGGCGGATCCGTCGAGTGATCAGGGCTGTGGCACAGCATGGGCCAGAGGGGAGCAGGCGAAGGCAGATGGTGAGAGTCGTGACCAGCGCGGGCCTTCTGGCCCTTGTAACGCTTGCTTCCGCATGCAGCCGTGATTTCGTGCTCGAAGGCGAGCGCTTTGCATTGCGCGCCCCTTTCGACGAAAGCGCGGGCGAGGCGCCGGTCAATCGCGCGGCACCGATTGCCCTTCCCGCCACGTCAGTCAATGCAGAATGGACACATCGCCTTGGCTCGCCTTCGACCCGCATCGCCCATCCTGCGCTGGCGGGCAGCTTGCAACCTGTCTGGTCAGCGCCCATCGGTCAGGGCGAAGGGCGCAGGCACCGGATCACGGCAGAGCCTGTTGCCGCAGGCGGTGTGATCTACACGCTCGACAGCCGCGCCCGCGTCAGCGCCACCAGCACCAGCGGCGACACAGTCTGGAGCCGTGACCTGACACCGGCCTTTGCGCGCAGCCCGGATGCGGCCTCGGGCGGTGGTCTGGCGATTGCAGATGGCAAGCTCTTTGTCACATCGGCTTTCGGGATGCTTCACGCGCTCGACCTGGGAACCGGGGCCGAGATCTGGTCCAAACGCTTTGACGCGGCCCTGTCTGCTGCGCCCACGGTTGCGGGCCGCCATGTCTATGTTGTCGCCAGTGACAGCACGGCCTGGGCGATCGATGCGACCTCGGGACAGACGGATTGGCAACTCAATGGCGCGCCCTCGCCTTCGTCGATGATCGGCGGAGCAGCCCCGGCCGTCGCGGGCGATCTGGTGCTGTTCCCGACCCCGGCAGGCGAGTTGATCGCGGCCCGGCGCGACACAGGTCAGATCATGTGGCGGCGCGCTGTCGCCGGCACAAGGCTGGGTGTGGCCTATGCCTCGGTGACGGATGTGACGGGCGATCCGGTCGTGCAGGGCGATGTGGTCTATGTCGGCAACCAGTCAGGCCGCGTCATGGCGCTCAGCCGCAGCGACGGGCGGCCGATCTGGACGGCGACAGAAGCCGCCTATGGTCCGGTTTGGCCTGTGGGCGGGTCGATTTTCATGCTGTCAGATCGCAACCGGCTCCTGCGGCTGGATGCCGCCAGCGGCGATGTGATCTGGGGGCAGGATCTGCCACTTTTCACCGAAACCCGAGAACGGCGGCGCGCGGCGATCTATCCGCATTACGGGCCGACCCTGGCGGGTGGTCAGCTGATTGTCGGGTCCGGCGACGGGGTTTTGCGCAGGTTCGATCCCGTCTCGGGCGCGAGCACAGGCGAAACGCCCCTGCGATCAGGCGCGGCAGTCGCGCCCATCGTGGTCGGGGGCACGCTGTATGTCGTGTCGCGCGACGGACAGTTGATGGCCTTTCGCTGAGGCGGAAGGCTACAGGATTTCAGGCACATGGCCCCTGCCT
>SKIM01000128.1 GCA_007116445.1 Natronohydrobacter sp. | reverse complement strand
GGGCGCGCGCGCAAATGGACCTGGGCCATGCATGCGAAATCCGTCGTCACCTCGCCCTCGCCGCAAATGCCCATCGGGCATGGTCCGGGGCCGATGGTGATCACCGGGCTCGCATGGTCGGGTCTGGGCAAGATCGCGCGGGTCGATGTTTCGCTCGACGGTGGCGTGAACTGGCAGACCGCGCGTCTGGGCACCGATCCATCCGACAAGGCGGTGACGCGCTTCTATCTCGATCATGTCTGGGACGGCCAGCCGATGTTCGTGCAGTCGCGCGCCATCGACGAGACTGGCTATGTCCAGCCCACCAAAGAGCAGTTGCGCGCCATTCGCGGACTGAACTCAATCTATCACAACAACGCCATCCAGACCTGGTATATCAATGAAAACGGGGACGCAGAAAATGTCGAAGTGTCGTAAATTCCTGGCCTCCACGGCGCTCGTGACACTGATCGCAGGCCCGGTCTTTTCAGAAGCGCTCGGCATCGGGCGCTTGGCGCTGCCCGAAGAAATTGCGGCCTGGGATGTTGCCATCATGCCTGACGGGCGCGGGCTGCCCGAAGGGCGCGGCAATGTGCTGGACGGCGAAGATCACTGGATCGACCAATGCGCAGTCTGCCATGGTGACTTCGCTGAAGGCGCCGGCGCATGGCCGCCCATCGTTGGCGGACGCGGCTCGCTGACTGATGAGCGCCCGCTCAAGACAGTCGAATCCTACTGGCCCTATCTCTCGACGGTGTGGGATTACATCAACCGCTCGATGCCGTTCGGTGCGGCCCAGACGCTCGAGACTGATGAAGTCTATGCGATCACGGCCTATATCCTCTATTCGGCCGGGCTGGTGGATGATGATTTCGAGCTCAGCCACGAGAACTTCACCGAAGTGCGCCTACCCAACGAAGGTGGCTTCTATATCGATGATCGGGCCGAGGCCGAATTTCCTGAATTCACCCAAGAGCCCTGCATGAGCGATTGTCGCACTCCGGTCAGCATCTCGGCGCGGGCCAGCGATATTGACGTGACACCCGAATTCCCGGTGATCCGCTTTACCTATTCCGACGGCAGCGCGCCGGTTGTGGATGAAGTCGAAGAAGCTGCTGCCCCCCCGGAGGCAGAGACACAGGCCGATGAGGTGCAACTCGCCTCGCTCGACCCGGAGCTGGTCGCTGCGGGCGAAGCTGCATGGCGCCAGTGCCGCACCTGTCACCAGATCGGTGAGGGCGCGCGCAACGGGACCGGTCCTGCATTGAATGCTGTGCTGGACCAGCCCGCCGCGCATGCCGACGGGTTCCGCTATTCGCCCGCCTTCACCGAGGCTGCGGAAAACGGGTTGGTCTGGGATGAAGCGACGCTGGACGCCTTCCTCGAGAACCCGGCTGGCGTCGTGCCGCGCAACCGCATGTCCTTCCGCGGTGTGCGCAGCGAGGATGAGCGCGCGGCACTCATCGCCTATATCGCGTCGCACGCAAACTGAGTGTGCGGCCAGTGAAACAACCACTGAAACTCCTCTTCTGCATCGGGGCCTTGCTGGCCCCGGTGCAAACTGTCGCTCAGGCCATCCCCATCGGGGACGCCACAGCGGGGGCCGAGATCTACCGGCGCGAATGTGCCAGCTGCCACCAGATCGGGGACGGTGCGCAACACCGGATCGGGCCGCATCTGAACCGCATCTTCGATCGCGGCGCGGGTAGCCATGACGATTTTCGCTATTCAGAAGCACTGCTGCGTCAGGGTCGTGACGGCCTGCGCTGGGATCTGCGGCGTCTGGATGCCTATATCGAAAATCCCCGTGCGCTCGTCTCGGGAACGCGCATGTCCTATCGCGGCTTGAGCGATCCTGAACGTCGCGCCGATCTGATTGCCTATATGCGCGCCTATTCCGACCAGCCTCAGAACATTCCCGAAGCCGCGCCGACCGCGCGCGGGCGTGAAGTCAATCTGTCTGCTGAAATCCTCTCGATCGAAGGTGATATCGAATATGGTGAATTCCTGAGCAGTGAATGCACCACCTGTCATCAGCGATCAGGCGACCATGCCGGGATTCCGGGGATCGTCGGCTGGCCAGAGGAAGATTTCGTTGTCGCCATGCATGCCTACAAGCAGAAATTGCGCCCGCATGAAGTGATGCAATCCGTCGCGCAGCGCCTCGATGAGGAAGAAATCGCCGCGCTCGCCGCCTATTTCCGCGAACTTGGCCGCGAATAAGAAATCCATCGCCCCGAAGCTGATACCGGGGCGATGAATGTCCAGTCAGAGCCGACCGGACGATGCCCCTGTTCCGCACAAGACGCGCCCTGTGGAACCTGCGTTTTTTCCTGTGATATCCGTCATATGGATCGGCTCTGGACCTCTGGGAGGAGGGGCGCGAAACAGGAACGATGTACCAAAGGGAGAGAGTGCATGAAACTGAAAAGACGCAGCTTTCTGGGCACGGCCACACTGGCCACGGCCAGCCTGTCCGCACCCGCGCTGATGGGGCAGACGCGCCCGCGCGTGGTGGTGATCGGCGGCGGCTCGGGCGGGGGCACTGTGGCGCGCTACATTGCCAAGGACAGCAATGGGGCCGTCGATGTGACCCTGATCGAGCCCTCTCGGCGCTATTATACCTGCTATTTCTCGAACCTCTACCTGGGCGGTTTCTGGGAGTATGACGCGCTCGGCCATGACTATGGCAATATCGCGCGGACAGGCGTCAATGTGGTGCATGACTGGGCTGTGGGCGTGGATCGCGACGCGCAGACTGTGGCGCTGGCCTCGGGCGAGCGGGTGCCCTATGATCGTCTGGTGGTCGCTCCGGGCATCGATTTCGTCGAAGGCTCCGTGCCGGGTTGGGATGTCAGCCAGCAAAGCCTGATGCCGCATGCCTACAAATCCGGCACACAGGTTCAGCTTCTCAAGCATCAGATCGAGACGATGCGCGAAGGCGGGCTGTTCGTCATGGTTGCGCCCCCGAACCCCTATCGCTGCCCCCCCGGCCCTGGCGAGAGGGTCTGCATGGTCGCACATATGCTTGCGCAGTCGAACCCAAGCGCCAAGATCCTCGTGGTCGACCCGAAAGAAACCTATTCCAAGCAAGCGCTGTTCGAGGAAGGCTGGGAGCGGCATTATCCTGGAATGGTCACGCGGATCGGCCCTGATTTCGGCGGTGAGAATGTCGAGGTGCGCCCGGAAGAGATGGAAGTGATCATCGACGGGATGGTCGAAAAGGCCGATGTCGTCAATGTCATCCCGGCGCAGAAAGCGGGCAAGATCGCGGAGCTGGCCGGACTGACCAACGATACGGGCTGGGCACCCGTGCGACCGGGCGACATGCGCTCCACCATGGACGAGAATATCTTCGTTCTGGGGGATGCCAGCCATCAGGGCGCAATGCCGAAATCGGGTTTCTCGGCCAATAGTCAGGCGAAAGTCGTGGCGAATGTGATCCGGGGCGAATTGACCGGCAGCCGCATTTTCCCGGCGCGCTATTCCAACACCTGCTGGTCGCTGATTGCCACGGATGACGGGGTGAAGGTCGGTGCGACCTATGAACCCGGCGCCGAGCAGATCGAGTCGGTGACGAGCTTCATCAGCCAGACCGGCGAAGATGCCGACCTGCGCCGCCAGACCTATGAGGAAAGCATCGGCTGGTATAACGGGATCGTGGCCGATATCTTTGGCTGACCTGCGCGTGACATACGACACGCAAAGAAAAGCAGGGCCACGGCCCTGCTTTTTTCAACTGACGAAAAAGCCTTTCATGGCTGCAGACAAGTCACCCGCCTGTCCCCAGAAGCCGATCAATCGGCGCGAAATCATCGGTCAGCACAATCGCACGGCGCGTCTCGATGATCTGCTGCAAGGACGCTTCAGCGACCCGCACAGCCCGACGCGGCTCTGGCCCGTCATGGCGGATCTCGCTGACCGGCGAGCGTGTCTCGCCTGCGACCATCAGAAACACGCGGCGCGCCAGCGACACATCATGGCTGGGATCAGCCCAGATCTCGACCTCCGGGAAAACCTCCCGCGCGGTCACAGTCAGCGAGGCCAGCACGTCCAGCCGGTCCATATGGTCGATGATGGTCATCAGAAAGGCCCCGTCCGGGTTCAGCCGGGACGCCGCCAGTTCGAAGAACTCGCGCGTGATCAGATGGGGCGGCGCGGCGATATCGGTAAAGGCATCGCCGAGGATCACGTCATAGGTCGTCTCCTCACGGTTCAGCACGATGCGCGCATCGGCATGGACCACGCGCACGCTGTCAGGGTCAAACCAGAAGCTCTCCGCGGCCACCTCGGTCACCATCGGATCGACCTCGGCCACAGTGACCTGCACGGGCTCGCCCATTTCAACCCAGGCCCGCGGCACAGTGTAAGTGCCGCCACCGATGATGAACCCGTCCCAGGCGTCGCGCCCTTCCATGCGCATGCGCGACAACCCGTCCTGCATCATGCCATGGGGTGTCAGCATCGCGCTCGGGTCCAGCCCATCTGAAATGCCATGCACCAGATGATCGAGCACCATCAGCCGCACTGGCTCGGCCTCACTTGGAGAAATATCAACAACGCGGATGCAGAAATAATCGCTCTCGCGCGTGCAGGGATCCGGCCGCCAGAGCGCCGCTGCCGCCAGAGCCAACGGCAGCACCGCAGCCACCGCGCCCTGCACGGGCCAGCCGCGCGCGCCATTTGCAGCCAGAAAACTGTAAATCGCCACTGCAACATAAACCACGGTCACAAAGGTCAGCGTGCCGACCGAGCCCAGCCACGAGATGAATATGAACCCCGCCGCCAGGGTGCCGATGATCGCGCCCCAGGCGCCAGCGGCGAACATCGACCCAAGCGCACGCCCCGATTGTGACGGGTTCCGCTGCACTGCGATTTGCGACAGGATCGGCGCGGGGATACCAGCGAAGAACGAGGGCAGGAAGAAAACAAGCATCGTCAGCGCAACAATCGCCGCCACCGGATCTTCGAGCACAGTGATCACAGGGCCAGCAACCCCGCGCAACAGGAAAACTGCACCCGCAGTGGTGACCGCTGCCGCGATCATCGCCCAGCCATTGGCCCGCAGCGCGCGATCCGCAGGCCATTCGGCCAGCCGTCCGCCGATCCAGTGCCCCGCCGAAAACCCGGCCAGCACCACTGCGATCACCGATGTCCAGGTATAGAGCGACATGCCCACATAGGGCGCGAGCATCCGTCCCGCGACGATTTCCACCACCAGCGATGCCGCCGCCACAGTGGCTTGCACAGCCACCAGAACCCAGAGTTTGTGCATGCCCTCTCCCTTGTCTCCTTTGCGGCGACTGTAGGATGGCACGGCCGCGGGCGCAATCCGCTCAGCCCACTTTCACCCGCGCGCGCCAAAGCGTGAACAGCCCCGCGGCGACCACGACGCAGGCCCCGATCATCACATTCGCGCGCAACGTCTCGGCGAAAACCACAACGCCCAGACCAGCGGCAAAAGGCAGTTGCAGATACGCGAAGGGTTGCACGGCACTCGCCTCGGCGACTTCATAGGCGCGGATCAGCAGGAAATGACTGAAGGCCGAGGTCACGCAAAGAAGCCCCATCCAGAGCCAGTCGCCTTCTGCCATCGGCTCCCAGAACCAGATGCCGATCAGCGTCATGGCGACCGCGCCGGTCGTGCCCGTCCAGAAAAAGCTGACCGCTGCACTGTCCTGACGCGCGACATAGCGCGTCAACAGGCCGTAGAGCGCGAACATGAAGGCTGCCAGAAGCGGGATCAACGCCGCAGGCTGGAAAACGCCATATCCGGGCTGCAGGATGATCAGCACGCCGATGAACCCGATGGCGATGGCGGCCCAGCGCCGCCAGCCGACCTTTTCACCCAGGACCGGGCCTGACAACGCGGCGATCAGCAACGGATAGACGGCGAAGACCGCATGGCTTTCAACCAGCCCCAGGACCACGAAGGCCGTGACCATCACGCAGACCTCCAGCGCCAGCAGCACCCCGCGAAAGGCCTGCAAGACGGGCTGTTTCGTCGCTGCTGCCTGACGGATGCCACCAGCCTTGCGCGCCGCGACCACGATCACGAAACTGGCGAAGAACCAGTAGCGGATCATGATGATCATGAAGACATTGTATTCGCCCGCCAGATGGCGCGACAGTCCGTCCTGCAGCGCGAAAATGAAGGCCGTGGCGACCATCAGCCAGATGCCGAGCGTGTTGTTTTGCGGGCTCATCGCAGGTAGCCTGTGCTCATATGGCGCTTGCGGCCGAAACCGGGGGCGCGGGTGACGCTGAACCCCGCAGCGCCCAGTGCCCGGCGCACATGGCCTGCCGCCGTATAGGTCGCGAATGTGCCGCGAGGGGCAGTATGCGCGCCCACCTCTGCCATCAGCGCGTCGGACCACAGTTCGGGGTTTTTCGCAGGCGCGAACCCGTCGAGATACCAGGCATCTGCGCGCCCCGTCCAGCGCGGCAGGGTCTCGCGCGCGTCGCCCACGATCACCTCGACCTCCAGCGCACCAAGGCGGAAGCGCCGCGCGCCTGTGCGCCACTGAGCGATCAGCTCTGCGCTCGGCAATTCGGGAAATGCCGCAAGCGCGCGGGCCATGTCATCGGGCAGCACCGGATAGGCCTCGAAACTGGTGTAGTAGATGGGGCCTTTGTCCAGCAGCGCCGCAGTTGCCAGCATGTTCAGCCCCGTCCCAAACCCCAACTCGGCGATGTGGAAGCCAGGGCGCGCACGCTCGGGCAGGTCATTGCCCCGCAGGAACACATGGCGCGTCTCCTCCAGCCCGCTCTGGAGCGAGAAATAGGGATCGTCGAACCGGGTCGAGACGGGAATCTCGCCGTCCTTCCAGTCAAGTTGCGCATGCTGGTCGTGCATCTTCGCCCGCTATATGTCACATGTTCAGTAAGTCTTGCCGGGACGTGGAGGAAATGACAATGGCCGATCTGACGATCATGGGCGCAGGTGTTTTCGGGCTGG
>SKIM01000027.1 GCA_007116445.1 Natronohydrobacter sp. | reverse complement strand
ATCCCAGCCCATATCCTTGTTCACAGCGCAGGCCTGGGCGGCGAAGGCTTCATTGGCTTCGATCAAGTCAAGATCGGCGGCCTTCCAGCCAGCTTTTTCCAGTGCCTTGCGGCTGGCATGGATCGGGCCGACCCCCATGATCGACGGGTCCAGCCCGGCGGTGGCATAGCTCGCGATCCGCGCGAGCGGGGTCAGGCCGCGCTTCTCGGCCTCTTCGGCGCTCATCAGCATCACGGCGGCCGCGCCGTCATTGAGGCCCGAAGCATTGCCGGCTGTAACCGAGCCATCCTTGGAGAAGGCAGGCCGTAGTTTGGTCATCGACTCGAGCGTTGCGCCATGGCGGATATATTCGTCCTGATCGACCACGATATCGCCCTTGCGGGTCTTGACTGTGAAGGCCGCGATCTCGTCCTTGAACTTGCCTGCCTTCTGCGCGGCTTCGGCCTTGTTCTGACTGGCCAGCGCGAAAGCGTCCTGTTCGTCGCGGCTGATCTGCCATTTTTCGGCAACATTTTCGGCGGTGGTGCCCATGTGATAGCCGTTGAACGCGTCCCACAGACCATCCTTGATCATCGAGTCGATCATCTTCATGTCGCCCATCTTCTGACCTGCGCGCAGATGCGCGACATGAGGGCTGAGCGTCATGTTTTCCTGCCCCCCGGCCAGCACGATAGCGGCGTCGCCAAGTTGGATATGCTGCGCGCCCAGAGCCACAGCGCGCAGACCCGAGCCACAGACCTGATTGATCGACCAGGCCGAAGCCTCGATCGGCAGGCCCGCATTGACATGCGCCTGACGCGCGGGGTTCTGGCCCTGTCCGGCGGTCAGAACCTGACCCAGGATCGTCTCGGAAATCTCGGCCTTGTCCACACCGGCGCGGGCGACGACTTCCTGCAACACTGCAGCACCCAATTCATGGGCCGGGGTGGTGGCAAATGCGCCGCCGAACGAGCCGACGGCTGTTCGTGCAGCGGAAACAATAACAACATTGGTCATGAGAACTCCTCTCTCCAGTCAAAGACCCGTCAACCAGATGCGCGCGGAAATGGCGATCTGGGCGATCCTCGCGAAAGTTGTATCATGCACTGGCCGCAGCGCAATGCAGCTTGAAGGCATGTTTGCGCCATAATCGCAGGCCATCGGCGTAAAATCAGGGGCAAGCACGGGGTTTTGTTTGAAAAGACTTCACAGATTGTTTCCATGATTCGGGTGCTCTGCGGTGGACATCACCTTAACAAAGCCTTAGCGTCACGCTATGGAACACGTCATGGAAAAGCGCTTGGCGAAATATCACCTGGGCCAGATTGTCCGGCATCGCAAGCACAGCTTTCGCGGTGTCATCTTCGATGTGGACGCGGCCTTTGCGAATACCGACGAGTGGTACAGTGCCATCCCTGAAGGGTCGCGTCCCAGCAAGGATCAGCCGTTTTATCATCTCTTGGCGGAGAATGATGAAAGCTTCTACATCGCCTATGTCTCGGAGCAGAATCTTGTGCTGGACGATTCCGGCGAGCCTGTGGAACACCCGGATCTCAGCGAGCTATTCGGGGATTATCGGGACGGTCGTTATGCGCTGCAGATCGCGCTGAACTGACGCCAAACCGGGCAGTTGCGCGCGCCGCTGGCCAAATGCGGCTTCGCCGGGCATGACGCGAAGATGCAGGCTCACAGATCGTCTTGACGCGCCAGCGGGAGCCAGAAACTCAGTCGATTGCGGCCGTTTTCCCGCGCGTAGCATAGGTTTTCGGACAGTTTGCGGATGATGTACCAACCATACCCCCCTTCGCGAAGTTCCGACGGATCGGGGGCGCTATGGCCGAGCGCATCTGGGTTGAAGGCCACGCCCCGATCTTCGAGTTCGCATTTCAGATAGTTCCCTTCGATCCTGATCGACAGCGTGATTTCGCCGCGCTCGCATTGATAGCCATGGCGCGCTATATTCGTCATGGCTTCGGTGAGCGCGAGGTTCAGGTCATCAATTACATCGCGGGCCAGCCCGAGGGTGCTGAGATGCGTTTCGACAGTTTTGACTGTGCTGCGGATTGCACGAAGCTCGCCGTCGCACTGCATCTGCAAACTGTTGATCAGGCCGCTTGCATGGTTCATTCGCGCGCCCTCCGCGCCAAGTGAGCCCCTGATAGTCGTGCCGTGTCGAGGCGATGTGCTGATCTGCCCATTTCCGACCTCACTCCGCGGCTTTGATGTCCTCGGCCACGGGTGCGCGGTCATGGATCTTGAACACTGTATCCATGCGCGTCAGTCGGAACAGCTTGCGCACGCCCTGGGTCAGCGCGGCCACTTCCAGCGGGCGGTCAGGTCCGAGCATTTTCATCACCGCGACAATCGCCCCAAGTCCGCTGCTGTCGAGAAATTCGACTTTGGACAGGTCCAGAATGACGGGCGACCCTTCGGTGGCCGTCAGATCACGCACAATGTCTTTGAAGGTGATGGCCACTGCCGCATCGAGCCGCGGTTCGAGAATCGAAATGACCAGCGCCTCACCGGCCTTTCCTAACGTCACTTGCATCTGCACCCCTTTCCTGCGCTTGCAATTTCACATCGTAGTGCCGAAAGGTTACCAACAGGTTTTCCTGAAGCAGGTCTGGGAGGCAGGGATGACAGGGACAGCGATTTTTGGGGCAGCGCGCACGGCAATGGGGGGATTGCAGGGCGTATTTGCGCAGGCTGATGCGGCAGAACTTGGCGGGGCGGCCATCGCGGGGGCGTTGCGGGATGCGCAGATTGACGCGCGGCTGGTCGAGGAGTTGCTGATGGGCTGCGTGCTGCCTGCAGGTCAGGGGCAGGCCCCGGCGCGGCAGGCGGGGTTCAAGGCCGGGCTGGGGGAGGCTGTCCCAGCGACGACGCTGAACAAGATGTGCGGCTCGGGGATGAAGGCTGCGATGATTGCGCATGACCAGATTGCTCTGGGGCAGGCGGCTGTGGTGGTGGCAGGCGGGATGGAGAGCATGTCGCGCGCGCCCTATCTGCTGCCGGGCATGCGTGCGGGCGCGCGGCTGGGGCACGGGCAGGTGGTCGACCACATGTTCCTGGACGGGTTGGAAGACGCCTATGACAAGGGCCGGTTGATGGGCAGTTTCGCCGAAGATTGCGCAGCGCATTTTCAATTCTCGCGCGCGGCACAGGACGACTATGCGCTCGGCTCGCTGTCCAATGCGCTGGCGGCACAGCGCGCAGGAGCGTTTGAGCGCGAGATCGCACCTGTCGAGATCACGACGCGCAAGGGCAATATGCGCGTCGTCGAGGATGAGCAGCCCGGCACTGCGCGGCCGGAAAAGATCCCGCAGCTCAAGCCGGCATTTCGCAAAGAGGGCACAGTGACAGCGGCCAACAGCTCGTCGATTTCAGACGGGGCGGCGGCGTTGGTGCTGGGCAGCATGGCCATGGCCGAGGCGCAGGGCGTGACCCCGCGTGGCTTTATTCGCGGCCATGCAAGCCATGCGCAGGCGCCGGGCTGGTTCACCACAGCCCCGGTCCCGGCGGCGCGCAAGCTGATGGAGCGCTTGGGCTGGTCACTGGGAGATGTCGATCTGTGGGAGGTGAATGAAGCCTTTGCGGTCGTGCCGATGGCCTTCATGCAGGAGATGGGCCTGCCGCGTGACGTGGTCAACGTTAACGGTGGTGCCTGTGCGCTGGGCCATCCGATTGGCGCATCGGGGGCGCGGATCATGGTGACGCTTCTGAACGCGCTTGAAGCGCGGGGCCTCAGGCGCGGGATTGCCGCCATCTGTATCGGTGGTGGTGAGGGCACAGTGATCGCGATTGAGCGGGCGTGATGCGCGGCCTTGCCCCCATCGAGGGGGCGCGGCCGCGTCGCAAGGGCGCTTGCGCTGCTTGCTCCGGCATATGAGAGAGGATGCGCATGGATTATGACGCTTTGGCCGCGCGGGTCGCGGCGCTGACCGAGGGCGAGGATGATGTGGTCGCGCTGATGGCGACGATTGCCTGCGAGGTGCATCACGCCGATCCGCGCTTCGACTGGACCGGATTTTACCGTGTCACCGCCCCGGGGGTGCTGAAGATCGGCCCGTATCAGGGCGGTCATGGCTGTCTGGTCATTCCGTTTTCACGCGGGGTGTGCGGGGCCTGTGCGCGGGCGGGCGAAATTCAGCTGGTCCCGGATGTCGATGCGTTCGAGGGTCACATCGCCTGCGCCAGCAGCACGCGGTCAGAACTGGTCTTGCCGGTTTTCGATGCCGCCGGGAATTTGATCGCGGTGTTCGATATCGACAGTGACCAGCCCGATGCCTTCACCATGCGTGATGCAGAGGCATTGCAGGCCATCCTGCAGGCGAGTTTTGCACGCAAGCGGGCATGAGCGGGATCGATTGGGATGATGCCTTCGCCAATGGCCGCTATATTGCGGGTGCTGCGGCATATCCTGCGGACTGGGCCGAAGCTGCGCGCGCCTGTCGTGCGGGCGCGCAAATCCGCGCGGATATCGCCTATGGTCCTGATCCGCGGGCGCGGTATGATCTGATCCTGCCTGAAGATCGCGTGCGGGGACTGGTCGTCTTCGTCCACGGGGGCTATTGGCTGAAATTCGACAAATCCTGCTGGTCGCATCTGGCCGCTGGTCCTGTTGCACAGGGCTGGGCCGTGGCTGTGCCGAGTTATCCGCTCGCCCCGCAAGCGAGCTTGCCTGAGATCACGGTCCAGATCGCGCAGGCCATTGCCCATGCCGCGCATGAGGTGGCGGGGCCGATCCGCCTTGTGGGGCATTCGGCCGGTGGGCATCTGGTGACGCGCATGGTCTGCGCGACAAGCCCGCTTGCGCCAGAACTGCACGCGCGGCTTGCGCGGGTGGTTTCCGTCTCGGGCCTGCATGATCTGCGCCCGCTGCTGGCTACGCGGATGAATGCCGAATTGGGACTCACGCCAGAGACCGCTGTGCAGGAAAGTGCGGCCCTGCAGGCACCGCTGGCGGGCGTTCCGGTCACGGTCTGGGTGGGCGGGCATGAGCGGCCTGAATTCTTGCGTCAGGCGGCGCTTTTGCGCGAAGCTTGGGGGCTGCGCGGTGGCGATGTGACGCTGGTCGTGGCTCCGGGCCGCCACCATTTCGATGTCATTGCGGAGCTGAGCCATGCGCAAAGCGCGCTGACGCAGGCAGTGATCGCAGCCTGAGCGTTCTGCGATCAGAAATCGATGGCGATGCCCTTCTTCTCCCAGTCACCGTAGCGCACGGGCTCAGGCCCCTTGCGCCCACCGAGTTCGCGCGGCAATGCCAGCTCGGCTTCCGCGGCGCGGCGGGCATCGGCCTCGGCGAGGGCGCGCTGGGCCGCAGGGGGCAGGGCCGCGCGCCGCTCTTCTTCGCTGATGATCGGGGTCGGGTCTTGGATCTCAGTCATGGTGCTTTCCCTTGCCTCAGACGTCACCGTGATATACCGCGCAGGGCGCGAAGGACAAGAAAGTTGCCCGATGTCCCAGTCCATCTCTGAGCCTGCCTCTGTGGCCGCGCGCGCCGGAGCGCTTGATCTGGTCATCACGGTGGTCACTGAAAAGCGTAGCCTGTCGGAAGTGCTGGCCAGCCCGCCCGTGCGTTTCGGGGCCTTGCCGCCCGAGGCGCGTGCCCGCGCGCAGCGCCTTGCGCTGGCGGGATTTCGGCAGATGGGGCGCGCTGATGCGCATCTGAAGCGCGCGCTGCGCAAGACGCCGCCCGAGCCTGTGCTCTGGCTATTGCGTCTGGCGCTGATCGAGATGCACGCGCTGGGCGCACCTGCGCATGGGGTGATCAATGATGCTGTGGCCCTGACGCGGGCACGCGGTTTTGCGCGCCTGTCGGGGCTGGTCAATGCGGTGCTGCGCCAGCTTGCCGAGGGGGTGGACTGGGCGGCAGGCCCGGCGCCGCGCCTGCCCGATTGGCTGCGCGGGCGGTTGCAGAATGCCTATGGCGCGCAGGTGACGGCTTCGATTGAGGCGGCGCATTTGCGCCCCCCGCCGCTGGATCTGACCTTGAAGGGTGCGCGGCCCGAGGGGTTGGCGGGCGCGCTTCTGCCGACCGGCAGTCTGCGGCTGGACGCGCCGGGGCAGATCACGCAGCTGCCGGGCTATGCCGAGGGCGCGTTCTGGGTGCAGGACGCGGCCAGCGCGCTGCCGGTCCAGTTGCTGGGGAATGTGGCCGGGCTGCGGGTGCTCGATCTCTGCGCGGCGCCGGGTGGCAAGACGATGCAGCTGGCCGCGCGCGGGGCGCGAGTCACGGCGCTGGATCTGTCCGCCTCGCGCCTGCAACGCTTGCACGAAAACCTGACGCGCACCGGGCTTGCGGCGGACGTCATCGTGGCCGATGCGCTGGACTGGCAGCCCACGCAGGCTTTCGACGCGATTGTGCTCGACGCGCCCTGTTCGGCCACGGGGACAATTCGGCGGCACCCGGAACTTCCGCTGATTCGGAGCGGTGCGGATATCAAGGCGCTACGCGACTTGCAGGCGAAGCTTCTGGACCGGGTGCTGGACCCTGCGCAGGGGCTGCTCACAGCTGACGGGCGGGTCGTGTATTGCACCTGCTCGCTTCTGCCCTCCGAGGGAGAGGATCAGCTCGCTGGAGCGCTTGCCCGTCATGGCGCGCGCGTCCTGCCCGCGACGCTGCCGGGGCTGCCGTCAGAGGCGTTTCTGCCCTGCGGCGGCGTGCGCACACGGCCCGATTTCTGGCCCGAGACAGGCGGGATGGACGGGTTCTTCATGGCTGTGATTGCGCCCGCTTCTGCACCCTGAGCCTTGCCCGATGCGGGGCGGATAGGGTAGGCATTTCAAGATCCCCGCAAGAGGCCGCGCCCCCGTGACCCGACCCAGCCGCACTGGAACGACGCCGGTTCGCCTGTCCGACAGGCTTCTGCTGCGCTGGTACGCCCTGCGCGGAGGCAAGGCAGAATTGGGCGCATTGCCTGCGCCCTATCGCATCGGTCACTATGCGCGGGGCCAGCAGATGAT
>SKIM01000082.1 GCA_007116445.1 Natronohydrobacter sp. | reverse complement strand
TGTCGCCGGCTCCGCCCTGATCGCGTGCTTCGACAATGGCGTGGATGAAACACTGGTCAAAACCCTCGCCACCCGCAAACCGCTGCGCGTTGTGTTCAAGGACACGGGCTTCAAGGATGATGCGACCAAGATCAACGTGAAGCAGATTTTCAAATCCCTCTCGCCCGACACCGAAGTCAAAGCCATCTGATGACCCCCGCCGAGCTGCGCCTCAAACTGACCGACCTGATCGCCACCTGGGAAAACGAGGTGGTCGAGTTCAAGGAGGCGTCGCACGACTATGACACCGACAAGATCGGGCGCTATTTCTCGGCCCTCGCGAACGAGGCGAACCTGCGCGACGCCGATGCAGGCTGGCTGGTGTTCGGCGTCAGCAACCAGACACGCGCGGTGGTGGGCACCAGTTACCGGCCCGAGCGTGAACGCCTGGACAGTCTGAAGCAGCAGATCGCCCAAGGGGCCGACCCCACGATCACCCTGCGCCAGATCCACGAGGTGGATGTGGAGGGCGCGCGCGTAGTCATGCTCGAAGTGCCGCCCGCCCCGCGCGGGATGCCGATTTCTTGGAAAGGGCATTACTATGCCCGCGCAGGCGAGAGCCTCGCCCCGCTGAACATCGGCAAGCTGGAGGAGATCCGCGCGCAAACGCTGAACACCGACTGGAGCGCGCAGGTGGTGGACGGCGCCACGCTGGATGATCTCGACCCGACGGCGGTGGAGCGCGCGCGCAGCGACTTTGCCCTGAAGCATCAAAACCGGATCGACGCGGATGAGGTGCGCGGCTGGCCGGTGGCGACCTTGCTGGACCGCGCGAAGGTGACCCAACGCGGACAGGTGACCCGCACGGCGCTGTTGCTCTTGGGGCGTGCGGAAAGCGCCTACCTGCTGTCCCCCCATCCCGCACAGATGACATGGAAGCTGGTCGGGCCGGAAACGGCCTATGAACATTTCGGCCCGCCATTCCTGCTGGCGACCTCGCAGCTCTATCAACGCATCCGCAACATCCAGCTGCGCCTGTTGCCCGATGACGAGCTGCTGCCGCATGAGGTGTCGAAATACGATCAGAAGGTGGTGCTGGAAGCGCTGCACAACTGTATCGCCCATCAGGATTACCGCCAGAACCAGCGGATCATCGTGACCGAGCGGCCGGATCGCTTGGTGTTGGAGAATGCGGGCCGGTTCTTTGAGGGTGCGCCCGAGGATTATGTGCGCGGCGACAAGACGCCGAGAGGGTATCGCAACCCCTATCTGGTGCAGGCCATGGTCGAGCTGAACATGATCGACCAGATGGGCTATGGCATCCAGCGGATGTATGAGACGCAGCGTCGGCGCTACCTTCCGATGCCGGATTACGAGGTGGCGGGCGATGCGGTGGTAATGACGGTCTATGGCGGGGTGGTCGATTCGGCCTATACACGCGTTCTGATGGAAAACGGCGGCTTGAAGCTAACCGATGTGCTGGCGCTGGACCGGGTGCAGAAAGGGTTGGAGGTGCCCGATGCGGCGATCCAGGCGCTGAAGCGCAAGGGGCTGGTTGAGGGACGTAAACCTCGGTTCCGCGTCTCGGCTGCTGTCGCGGCTGCATCGTCCAAGAAGGCCGAATACATCAAGACCCGTGCTTTTGACGATCAGCATTACGCGGACATGGTGGTTGAGTTTCTACGAAAGTTCGGCAGCGCTTCACGAAAGGACGTTGATGACCTGCTCTGGGACAAATTGAGCGACGCCTTGGATGACACGCAGAAGAGAAACAAAATCGGAAACCTTCTCAGTGGCTTACGGCGCAAAGACGTGATTTTTAACGCTGGCTCCAAACCTGCCCCACAATGGAAGCTGTGCGAATGAAACAAGAACATCCTACGAAAGAAATTACGAAAGAAGCGCTGGATTTAAGAAAGCGACAGTCATGAAAATCAAGTTCAAGTCGCAGCCCTATCAGACCGATGCCGTCGATGCAGTGGTCGATTGCTTTGAGGGCCAGCCCCGGCAGGATGTTCTGAAATACACCATCGACCCCGGCGCAGACCGGCAGGCCAAGATGGAGGTGGAGGGTTTTGGCAACGCCCCCGTCAAGCTGCCCGAGGATGTCTTGTTGGAGAACATCCGCAAGGTGCAGCGCGGCGCGATGCTGCCCCCGTCGGACAGCCTGACGCATTACACCGATGACAAGGGCAAGACCAAGCCCGCCAGCTACAAGCCCGGCGCGCAGATCAACCTCGACGTCGAGATGGAGACGGGCACGGGCAAGACCTATGTCTACATCAAGACCATGTTCGAGATGCACAAACGCTATGGCTGGTCCAAGTTCATCATCATGGTGCCCAGCGTGGCGATCCGCGAAGGTGTGGCCAAGTCGATCCAGATGACGGCTGAGCATTTCCAGCAGGAATACGGCAAGAAGGTCCGGGCATTCGTCTATAATTCAAAGCGGCTGCACGAGTTGGAGAGCTTTTCGTCGGACGCCGGGATCAACGTGATGGTGATCAACGTTCAGGCGTTCAACGCCTCGGGCGCGGATAACCGGCGGATCTATGACGAGCTGGACGATTTTCAGTCGCGCAAGCCCATCGACGTGATCGCCAAGAACCGCCCCATCCTGATCCTGGACGAGCCGCAGAAAATGGAAGGGCCGGCGACGCAAAAAAGCTTACCGCTGTTCAACCCGCTGTTCATCCTGCGCTATTCGGCGACGCATAGAACCGTCCACAACAAGGTGCATCGTCTGGATGCGGTGGATGCCTTCAACAGGAAGCTGGTCAAGAAGATCAAGGTGCGCGGTGTGGAAACCAAAGGCCTGAGCGGGACAAACCCCTATCTGTTCCTGCACCGGATCGAGACCTCAAGCGCCGCGCCGGTCGCCTGGGTGGATATCGAGGTCAAGATGCAGAGCGGGATCAAACGTGTCGCCCGCAAGCTGGAACAGGGGCGCAACCTGTTCGATCTGTCCAAGGGGCTGGAGGTCTACAAGGATTTCGTTGTCAGCAATATCGATGCCCGCGATGACACGGTGCATTTCACCAATGGTGATGTTCTGCACGCAGGTGAGGCGTCGGGCGATGTGACAGAACGTGATATCCGGCGCATTCAGATCCGCGAGACGATCTCGGCCCACCTGGAACGCGAGCAGGTGCTGTTCGCGCGCGGGATCAAGGTGCTGTCGCTGTTCTTCATCGACGAGGTGGTGAAGTATCGTGACTACGACCAGGCTGACGAGCAGGGCGAATATGCCAGGGTGTTCGAGGAAGAATACGAGCAGGCGGTTGAGGAGCTTCTTGCTGAATTGCCGCTGGAGAATGTGGAGTATCGCGACTATCTGGCCGGTATCGAGGTGGCCAAGACCCATCGTGGGTATTTCTCGATCGACAAGAAGGGGCGGATGACGGACCCCAAGGCCGCCGCCCGTGGTGAGTTGGCAGGCCAATCGACTGAACCGAGTGATTACGATCTGATCCTGAAGGACAAGGAGCGTTTGCTGTCCTTCGAGGAACCCACGCGTTTCATCTTTTCCCACTCGGCCCTGCGTGAAGGTTGGGACAACCCCAATGTCTTTGTGATGTGCATGCTCAAGCACAATGAGAGCCAGAACACCATCTCACGCCGTCAGGAGGTCGGGCGCGGTCTGCGGATCGCGGTCAATCGCAATGGCGAGCGGATGGATCATCCGGTGACCGTGCATGACATCAACGTGCTGACCGTGGTCGCATCGGAAAGCTACAAGGGGTTCGTGACAGCCCTGCAGAAGGAGATCGTCGAGAACCTGTCGGCCCGACCCAAGCAGGCGGATGCCGAGTATTTTGACGGCAAGACGTTGAAAACCGGCGATCTGGAGTTGGTCTTGGACAAATCGCTTGCCAAAAAGTTGGAGCGCTTCCTGATCAAGAGCGACTATGTCGATGAAGATGGCCACATCACCGCTGCCTATCATGAGGCCCGCAAGGCAGAGGAGCTCGCAGAGCTTCCCGAGGAGCTGGAAGCCCATCGCGATGCCGTCTTCGCGCTGATCGACACCGTCTTCAATGGCAGGTCCATCGACGACATGTTCAGCGACGGGCGCACTCCGAAAAGAAACCGGCTGAATGAAAATTTCCAGCGCAAGGAATTTCAAGAGCTATGGCGCAGGATAAACCGAAAGGCCGTCTATCAGGTCGAGTTCGACAGCGTCGCACTGGTCAAAAGCTGTATTAACCGGTTGGAAAGCGAACTGCAGGTTGCGCCGCTGCAATATCTGGTGACAGAGGGTGCCTTGTCCGATGACGTGACCGATGAAAACCTTCGGGATGGCAGTGCCTTCGTGCAGGGGAAAATTCGGTCTGAGAGCGGCAAGAGTGCGCATTCCCGGGTGTCATACGATGTCATCGGATCAATTGCTCAGAATACTGATTTGACACGCAAGACCGTGGGCGAAATCCTGGCCGGGATCCAACCGGTAAAATTTGGCGAGTTTGCCAAGAACCCCGAACAGTTCATCGCCGATGCCTCACACTTGATCCAAGAGCAAAAGGCAACCGCGATCATCGAAAAGCTGACCTACGATGCGGTCGAAGAGCGCTATGATTCCGAGCTGTTCACGGCGGGCGAAACGGGCAACGACTTCAAGAAGGCGACCGAGAAGCTGAAGAACCACGTCTATGATTATGCGATCGTGGATTCAAAGGTAGAGCGCGACTTTGTCAGGGATCTCGATACAAGCGCAGAGGTTGTCGTTTACTCCAAACTGCCACGTGGGTTCCTGATCCCGACACCCGTTGGGGACTACAACCCCGATTGGGCGATCGCGTTCAAAGAAGGCGGTATCAAGCATCTCTACTTCGTCGCAGAGACCAAGTCTGACCTGCCCTCGATGAAGATGCGCGAACTGGAGCAGACCAAGATAAAATGCGCGCGAAAATTTTTCGACGAAATCGGCCGACGGATCAATGACAACAGCGTCAAATACGATGTGGTCACCAGCTACTCTGAGCTGATGACGCTGGTGAAAGATGTGGGGTGAAGAAACCGTGGTATCTCCCTCAAGTTTCCTGTTGTCGCCAAACCGACCATTTTCCGCTTGCCGATCAGGGTGCCCTGTTATGCATCATCGGCCCAAATCGGGTAGGTTGAAAGTACGTTACGCCAGGAAGATTGATATTCGCGGCGCTGCATGATACAAAGGGTGAACATTTCTTTTAGAGAGTAGGCTTTTCAATGAGCCCTGTGAACAATGTATGCGGTGAATGCGGATGCAGGATAGATGCGCGGGATGTTTTTTGTCCGCGCTGTTGCGCCGTAGGCGGCCCACCACTTGGCAATTGGTTTTTCGGCGGAATCGCGGTTCTGTGCTTGATTTACCTTATAGCAATTTCAGGTGCGCTGTTAATCGCATGGCTTCGCGAACTGCCAATCGTTGATATGATCCTGACCTATGATCACATCTACAAGATCGGGCACGTGATAGCAGCGGTGACGATCGTAACACACAATCACCCAATTTTTGAAGGCAAAAAATAGGGCACACCCATACGAACGACTTGGGGTATTGATGCACCGCACCCAATAACGGATGCGGTGCAGCCCTACTTACCGGCCTGCTAGTCTAGCTGAGCGCGCTGCACGAGCGGATGCGGCGGCTCCCGCGCCCATTCCCCCCGTCGGGCCTCTAGACGGTTGCGTCTGTGTGACGCCACCTGAGCCACCGCTGGGAGGAGGGGCTTGCGGCAAACGCACTCCAGCCATACGAGCAGCCGACATTACGCTTAGCGCAGCCATCGGCCCGCTCATTATCGACGTAAGCTGGATATTCCCTGTAATCTGGCGCATGATTACAGGTATGAGGAATATCGCAAAGAATGCCATAACCATCATTGCAAGGAAAGGGATTGCCTGACCCAACGTCGCAAGATCACCGCCCATGACATTACTTGCCATGTTTTGAGCCATAGCGATAATCACTGCAAAGACCGCAGCTATTACTACGGGATAAAACGCATAGCTTACCAATCCGGTAAGCCAGTTTTGGAAATAGTCTTTCGTTGCTGAAAGCAATGACATGACGATCATTATTGGAGCAATGCTTACATAAAAGGTGATCATTAGCTTCGCAAAAACAAGCATTAGTCCTGCTGCGGCACCCATCGCACCAAGCATAAACGCAGCTAGGTTCGTGAAAAATGCACCGCCTACCCAGTTCATGCCGTTACCAATCTGATTTGCCATCTCGATGTAATCCCAGATTAGATCATCGAATGCTGCGGCGAAACCTGCTGCTGAACCGTCCGACGATCCACCGGCGGAACCCACCATCACTCCTGCAAGGGATTCCATCCCACCTATAATTGCTGAAGCTACTGAATTAAATTGCGCCCAGTTTAAAGCAAAAATGCCGACTAAACCGAGCTTTATCCCCAATAGCACTGATGTCCTCAAATCTACTGCACGAACTTGCAACATTGCATTTAATGCGACGATCACAACTGCCATGGTTGCCATTGCCATACCGATCTGTCCGACCGTGCTAACCAAAGAGCCGAATACGGTTTCACCGGCATTGTTTAAGTAGCCATCTACCGAGCCAACAATCCATGTTACAATACCGCTCATGCCTATCGCCCCTGTTGCTGACAGATCGAACGAGCAGCGCGCGAACTGAGTCTCATGTTCGCACGATAATCTTGTTCGATACCATTAAGGGCTGACCTGTCTAAACCGCCGTAACTCTCATAAAACTCATCGATCACTGCCGCCCAGTTCGGCCAACGGTTGGCGCACGAGCAATCACCACTCTCAACAACCTTATTCTTCCAACCTGCGCGACCCATCGCACTTACGACCATTCTTGCCGCATGAGTGTCCGCGTCAGCGGCAAGAAGCCAGTCAGGCCTCCCAGGCACGATGCAACCATTGATAACCCTGTCAGGCTCGCCTGCCGTATATATCGTGCCGATACTCAAATCCATCGAGGGATCAGTCGCGGAGGCAGGCGGCAATTCG
>SKIM01000235.1 GCA_007116445.1 Natronohydrobacter sp. | reverse complement strand
GGGCTGCGTTTTGAGGAAGGCGCCAGCCCCTGGGCCAGCGACTGCGACATCGCGCTGCCCTGCGCCACGCAAAACGAGATCGGTCTGGACGATGCCAGGGCGCTGACGTATCACGGGTGCCGCTTTCTGGCCGAAGGCGCGAATATGCCCGTCACACAGGACGCCGCAGAGCATCTGAGCGCCGCGGGCGTCGTGCAGGCACCGGGGAAAGCGGCAAATGCCGGGGGCGTGGCGGTTTCAGGGCTGGAAATGCAGCAGAATGCAGGTTTCACGCGCTGGAGCGCGGGCAGGGTCGACGAGTGCCTGCGCGAGATCATGTGCGACATCCATGACCGCTTGACATCTGAGCGCCAAAGTTGCTGCACTCAACGTGGCGGGACTGATTACCGGCGTGCGGCGAATGTCGCGGGCTACCGCAGGCTCGCAGAGGCGATGATCGCGGCAGGCCCGACGGGTTGATCCCTGAAGCGTGCAACGGACGGGCGGGGGACGGTCGATGTTTGGCAAGATGGCGGCGCTCTTCCAGTCATCCCTGATCTTCCGGCTGCGGCGCATGATGTCGCAGATCTGGGCGAAGGTGACCGCTTATTCTCTGCTTTCGGTGGTCACGGCGCTGGCAGCGATCTGGCTGGGGCCTTTCATCCCCTCGGATCTGGCCTTTCGCATCGGCGCGGACGCGGCCGAGACGATCCTGAATATCGTCGCGACCTCGATGCTGACTGTTGCGACGTTTTCGCTCGGGATCATGGCCAATGCGATTGCCGGGGCCGCTGACAGCGCGACCCCGCGCGCGACGCCGATCCTGCTGGAGGACCGGACCTCACAGAATGTGCTGGCGACCTTTCTGGGGGCGTTCCTGTTCTCGCTGGTCGGGATCATCGGTCTGAAAGTCGGGGTCTATGAGGATGGTGGGCGGGTGATCCTGTTTGCGATGACCCTTCTGGTGATCCTGCTGATTTTCGTGGCCTTCATCCGGTGGATCAATGCCTTGCGGACCTTCGGGCGCATCCCCGACACTCTGGGACGCATCGAGCAGGCGGTGGAAGATGCGTTGGAGCGCCGCCTTGCGCATCCCTATCTCGATTGCCACCCGCTGAAGGAATTGCCCGATACAGCGCAGCTGCTGCCGATTTGCGCGGCCAGAAGCGGGTTTGTCCAGCATATCGACATCCATGAACTGCAAGCGCTGGCCGAGGCGCATGACATGCGGATCTGGATCAATCGCGCGCCGGGGCGCTATGCCTGTTCCGTGCGACCGCTGGCCTATCTGCAGATCTCGGAGATGACCGAGGATCTGGCCGGAAAATTGCGTCGGTGTTTCACGCTGGGGCCAATGCGCACTTTCGCGCAAGATCCGCAATTCGGGATGATCGTCTTTGCGGAAACAGCGTCGCGGGCGCTGTCTCCGGCGGTGAATGATCCCGGCACGGCGATTGATGTGCTGCGTCGCGCCATGGGCATCCTGCTGCGCTGGCAAGAGCGCGCGGATCCAGAGCGGCTGCATGACCGTATCCATATGCCGGGGCTGGGGCCGGGCGATTTCCTGCAGGATCTGATCCGCCCCATTGCCCGCGACGGGGCCGGGATTGTCGAGGTGCAGCATGTCTTGCTCGCGGTATTGCGTGATCTGGCGCTGGGCCAGCCTGACGTTTTCACGGCACCTGCCCGCGTGCAGGCCCGCGAAGCGCTGGCCCGCGCCGAGGCCGCCCTCACGCTGGACAGCGAGAAGGCGGAGCTGCGCGCGATTGTCAGCGATTTGCTGGACGAGGCGTGAGCCGCAAGGAGGCGCCCGCGCTTACAAGGGCTTCGTATCTTTCATCGGATCGAAATGCAGCGCGGCCTTGTCGCCCGACAGGACATTCGCGACTTTCTGCCAGCGCGGCACCTGTTCGGTGATCACGCGCAGCGCAACCAGCATCGGCACAGCGATGATCATGCCCATGAAGGACCAGATCCAGGCCCAGAAGGCAATCGACAGCACGACCAGAACCGTGTTCATCCGCAAGCGTCGCGCAAGAATGCTTGGCGTCACCAGATTGCCCTCGATCGATGTGAGTGACAGATACACGATGCCGACGAGAATGACGCTGCCCAAAGTGTCGAACCACAACAGCGCGACGCTGGTGGACAGTACCACACCGATCAGCGCACCTGCGAAGGGAATGAAATTGAGCAGAAAGGCCAGCACGCCGAACATCAGCGGCACTGGCATGCCCAGCGCCCAAAGGGCCAGGCCGATGAAGATGCCAAGGCCGAGATTGATCAGCGCGATGGTGCCCAGATAGCCGCCGAGTTTCTCCTCGACCTGGCGCAGGGTGGCCAGAGCCATGCGCTTGTCGCCGAAAGCGTCAAAGCTCTGGATGACCTTGAGATAGAGCAGATCCGATGAGGACAGCATGAAGAACAACAGCACAAGGATGAGCAGGAACTGCCCCACCACCAGCGGCGCCTCGGCCAGATAGAGCAGCGCGCCGCTCGCAGTTGAGAACAACAGCTCGCCATTGTCGTCTTCGGCCCCGTCGGCCACCATTGTCGGGCGTATCTGAGCGACATTGGCTGGCCCGCCCGCCCGCAACCCCTCGGCCACGGTCAGTAGCGCCTCGCGGGCGGCCTCGAGGCGCATCGAGATATCCTGCACGATCTCCGGCAGGTTTTCGATGATCTGCATCACCGGCCCGCTGAGCAGAAAAAAGATCGACACGATCGCGATGAGCACACCCATCACCAGAATCGCTGCGACCGATGTGCCGTGAAATCCTGCATTCTGCAGCTTGCGCTGGACTGGAACAAACACGAAGAACAGCAGCAGTGACAAGATGACCGGCAGCAGAAAGTCCCGCGCCACATGGATGAAGCCCAGCAACAACAGAAGAAAAATACCCTGCAGCGCAACAGCAGCGCCATGCTGTGGCGCAGGGTAGGGCGTCTCGCGGGGCGGCATGGGGTCGGCGGGCATAATCATCACGTCATGGAATGCAGACCCGCTCAACGCAGGCGACAGGATTCGGTTCCGCTGTGCAGTTTGCCGGGAACCGCAGCCGCGCGGCGCGGTTAATGCCGCATCCGCCACGGAGCCCGTCATGACTGCATTGCCTCGATTGCCGCACCGGGTGCGGCGCAAAATACGCGCCGCCGTGGCCGGTTTTCTGATTGCCGTTCTGTTCTGGGCGGTCATGCTTGCATTGTTGCCTTACCGCCGTGAGTTGCGCCGCGATGTGCCGCACAGGACGCGCGCGCGTGACCCGCAATTTGCCCGCGACATGGCCGGGCTTTATGGCACGCCGATCATCGGCGGCAATCAGATCACCAGTTTGCTGAATGGCGATGCGATTTTCCCTACGATGCTGCGCGATATCGCCAAGGCCCGGCGCTCGATCACCTTCGAAACCTATATCTATTGGAGCGGCGAAATCGCGGAAGCCTTTTGCGACGCGCTGGTCGCGCGGGCGCAGGCGGGGGTCGCGGTCAAGGTGCTGATCGACTGGGTGGGTGGTCTGCCGATGCATGATGACCTGATTGACCGGATGCATGAGGGCGGCGTCATGGTGCGGATGTTCCGGCCCATGCGCCCGCGCACGCTGACGCGGCTCAACAACCGCACGCATCGCAAGGTGCTCGTGGTCGATGGCCGTATCGGCTATACTGGCGGCGTGGGGATTGCCGACACCTGGCGCGGCGATGCCCGCAGCCCCGAGGAATGGCGCGACACGCATTACCGCGTGCAGGGTCCGGTCGTGGCGATGCTGCAAAACGCCTTCGCCAATAACTGGGTCGAGGCCAGCGGCGAAGTGCTGCGCGGCGCGGATTTCTACCCGGTGCTCGACCCGGTCGGCACGCTTGATGTGCAGATGATCAAGAGCAATACCGGCAGCCGCAACGAGGTGCATCTGATGCTGATGACCGCGCTTGCCGCCGCCACGCGCAGCATCCGCATTTCGACCCCGTATTTCGTGCCCGACCGGGTTGCGATCGACCAGCTTCTGGCGGCGCGGGCGCGGGGCGTGGAGATCACCTTGCTTGTCGCAGGCGCAAAAACGGATTCGCGCATGGTGCGGCATGTGTCGCGCCGCTGCTGGGAGGAATTGCTCGCAGCCGGTGTGCGCATTTTGGAGTATCAGCCCACGTTCCTGCATGCCAAGATGATCATCATTGACGATCTGTGGACCTCCATCGGGTCGGCGAATTTCGACGAGAGATCGTTCCGGCTGAATGACGAGGCCAATCTCAACGTCTATTCGACGGCTTTCGCCGAGGAGCAGGCCATAATCTTTGAAGCAGATTGCGTCCGCGCGCGGGTGGTGACGCAGTCCGATCTGCGCCGCATGAGCTGGTGGGATCAGCTTCAGGGGATGGTGATGAGCCTCTTGCGCCCGCATCTCTAGCCTGCTCTCGCCCTTCCAGTGCGGCGACCAGTCCTGCCAGCCGGTCAGGTAATTCGCCACGCGTCTGCACGGCGAAACACCGCCGCAGCGGCAGGTCTATCGTGGTCTGATCCATGGTTCTGCGCATTCTGGCCTCATCCGTCTTGTCTGCGGCGCTTTTTTCCCGGCGCGCACATATGGGCAGTCAATCGCGACCCTGCCCTATCGGTTCCCGCCCGCGCCGCCATTCCCGCGCGCTGTTGCATCCGCGCTACAGGGGGGGTGTCAGCGGCATTTCGGGCACATAGGGAACTGATTAGCGCCGATGTTCGTTGGGTCTGTGAAGCGGATGCCCTGCAGCCTGCCTGCAGGAGTGTTTCCGCAAGCCCGGAAAGGAGGATGCATGACTGCTCCCGACACCAATATGAAGAAACAGACCAAGCGGCACAAAGGCCCGCTTGTGGGCATGGCCGTCGCGGTCGGTATTGCGCTGATACTGTTGTTGTGGCTGTTGTTCCGCACTGCGGCTGATACGCCTGAAACACAGGACGCCCCGCCGCCTGCAGTGGAAGAAACAATTGGCGTGCCCGCAGAGGGCACTGTCTCAGGCCCGACAGATACGGGCGCGCCGCAAGTGGATGATTCACCGCCAGAACCGGTTGAATGACCAGCCGCCACATCACCAATGCCAAGGCCCTCTGATCCGTGGCGATCAGGGGGCCTTATTCTGTTCTGATCCTGCCCTTGTAGAGCGCACTGTCGCGGTAGCGCGCGAGAAGCGCGCGGGCGACAACGCCTGCGGCAGCGGCCAGAGGCACAGCCAGCAAGGCGCCCACAAAGCCGAAGATCGTGCCGAAGGCCAGCACAGCGAAGATCAGCCAGACCGGGTGCAGATTGACGGCATCGCCCACCAGACGCGGCACCAGGACCTCGCTTTCAACAATCAGCCCGACCGCATAGATCGCAGCGACGGCGCCGATCCAGACCGGATCGCCCCAGAACTGCCAGATCGCCACCCCGATGCCGAGGCCGGTGCCGATGAACATGCCGACATAGGGGATGAAGGACACGGCCCCGGTCAGCACCCCGACCGCAATCGCGAAGGGCAAGCCCACGAGCGTCAGGGCGGTGGCATAGTATCCCATCAGGATCGCGCAGACCACAGACTGCCCCCGGATGTAGCCCGATAGCGTGGCGTCGATCTCGCGCGCCAGATCGCGCAGCGCGGGGGCGGAGGGGCGGGGCAAGTGGCGGTCGACCTGCGCGATCAGGCGCGGCCAGTCGATCAGCAGATAGACCGTGACCACAGGCATCACGACCCAGAACTTGACCACCGAGATGATCCCGCTCACGCCCATGGCCAGCCCACCAACGGCATTTTGCAGATTGTCGCGCAAGCGCTCAAAACCGTCCTGTGCCATGCCTTCGATGTCGTCGAATTGTTCGGTCACGACGTCGGGCAGGTTGTCGCGGGCTGCGTCTTCGGCGTCTTCGCGACTGTCAGGCAGGGTATCGAGCAGCGCCGTGGCTTCCGAGACGACAAAGGGCACGGCCAGTCCGATCATCACGATGATCGTGCCGAAAGTGAAAATCGCAACCAACAGCCCCGCCCAGACCCGTTTCAGCCCCCAATCGACCAGCCTGCCCACCACTGGGTCGAGGAAATAGGCCAGGACAAAGGCGATGATAAAGGGCAGAAGCACCGGCGACAAAAGCCAGATCAGCCCCCCGGCCAGGATCAGCAAGCCCGCCCAGGCGAAGACCTTCCAGTAGATCACCATGGGATTGGCCGGGACCGCCGCATCAGGTTGCTCTCTGGGCCGTAGGGCAGGGGGCGGTGACGTCTCAGGCATCGGGTCTGTCCTTTTTCGCCAAAGCTGCGGAACCGACAGCAGGGCGGGGTGTTAAAGAAATGTTCCTCTGACGAGACGCCTAACCCATCGTCTCGCTTCTCCCTCGTGCCCGTCATGTCCAAGCGACATGGCGGGCTTTTTCATCCGCAGCTGCTGGTGATGGTGACGGGAAACAGCGTGAAGACTGTCGCCCCCAGCCCGATCCACAGCCCGGCGCGGGGCAGGTCAATGCCGCGCGTCTCTGTCACAGGCAAGACGCGCATACAGGGCAGGAAAGCTGCGATCCCCAGCCCCCAGGCCGCAATGAGCGCGGCGCGCCCGCCCGCATCGACCGCGCCCCATTGCCCGCAGATCAGCCCATGCAAGCCATAGACGCCGAGAAACACTGCAAACCACAGGCTCGGCCCGATCAGCACTGCGCCCAGCCATCTCATGTGATCACCCCCTGCGCGATCACCACCGCCAGCGTAATCAGCGTCACTGCGGTCGTATAGCGTTGCCACAGGTTGCAGGCAGGCCATGCTCCGGGCACTTCTGGCGTGATCTCATCGCGCCGGTACTGGTCGGCAACAAAGGCGCTCATGCCCGCCGCGACCAGCACATGCAGCCCGATATAGCCCGTAAGCACCGCGCGCAGCGCGTCGCGCGTATGCGCGGTTGGATCATCGAGCAGCGCTGCGAGCCATAGCACGGCCCCGAGCGCTGCGAGGTTGAGCGCCGTGCCGGCCCAGGCGGCCCCCGCGCGCCGCCAGCGCATCGCGCC
>SKIM01000039.1 GCA_007116445.1 Natronohydrobacter sp. | reverse complement strand
CATGGGCGTCAAGCGTGACGACCACGAAGCGGTAGGGCTTGGGCTGGATCTGCGCGCTATCGAGCATAATGTGCCTTGGCCTCGTAAAGTGTGTCGACCGAGATCTCGTGCAGACCTTTTTCGACGGCGAATTTCTCGGTGTTGCGCCGCGCCTTGCCGCGCACGAAGAAGGGGATTTTCTTGAGTTCACGCTCGGCGCAGGTCAGCCAGACGATCGTGTCGAGCGACGGCAGCGCTGCGGGCAGTGAAGCGGCGGGCGGGGGCATTGAGCCCCCTTCCGCCGCGGCCGCATGCGCGGCGGGGGTGCTTTGGGGCAGGGGTTGGGCCTTGCCGCCATGGTGGGAGGGGCCCGCCGCATCGTGGAATTCGAAATCCTCGCGGAACATGGTCAGCAGGTGTTCTTCCAGCCCCATGACCAGCGGATGGACCCATGTGTCAAAGAGCACATTCGCGCCCTCGAAGCCCATTTGCGGCGAATAGCGCGCGGGAAAGTCCTGCACATGGACGGGCGCGGAGATCACCGCGCAGGGGATGCCCAGCCGCTTGCCGATATGGCGCTCCATCTGCGTGCCGAGGATCATCTCAGGCGCGGTCTGCTCGATGGCGGCCTCGACTTCAAGATAATCGTCGGTGATCAGCGCCTCGAGGCCGAATTCGCGGGCCAGCGCCCGCAGGGGGCGGGCCTGTTCGCGGTTGTAGCAGCCCATCCCGCAAACCTCGAACCCCATCTCGTCGCGCGCGACTTTTGCCGCCGCCATGACATGGGTGCCGTCGCCGAAGAGGAAGACCCGCTTGCCGGTCAGGTAGGTCGAGTCCACGCTCGCCGCCCACCAAGGCTGGCGCAGGCGGGAGTCGTCGACCGCAAGCGTGCTGCCAGAGAGTGTGCGGACCTCGTTGATGAATTCGCGGGTGGCATTCGCGCCGATGGGGATGGTCCTGGTGAAGGGCTGGCCGAGTTCCTTTTCGCACCAGCGCGCGGCAGATTCGGCAGTTTCGGGGTAGAGCAGCACGTTGAAATGCGCAGCCCCCATGCGGGTGATGTCGGCGGGGCTTGCGCCCATCGGGGCGGCGACATTGACCTCGATGCCCATCTCGGAGAGAAGGCCGGTGATCTCGGCCAGATCATCGCGGTGGCGAAAGCCCAGCGCGGTTGGCCCGAGGATGTTGCAGGTCACGCGCTCCGTGCGTGCCCTGGGCTTGGCGAGCGCCCGGCAGAGTTGCAGAAATGCCTCGTCACAGCCGAAATTTTCCTTGCGCTGATAGCTTGGCAACTCCAGTGGGATGACCGGGACCGGCAGGCCCATGGTTTCCGCGAGACCGCCGGGGTCGTCCTGAATAAGCTCGGCAGTGCACGACGCCGCGACCAGCAGCGCTTGCGGCTGGAAACGCGCATGCGCGTCGCGCGCCGATTGCATAAAGAGCCCGGCCGTGTCCGCGCCGAGATCGCGGGCCTGAAAGGTCGTGTAGCTGACGGGCGGACGGTGATTGCGCCGCTCGATCATGGTGAAGAGTAGGTCCGCGTAAGTGTCGCCCTGCGGGGCGTGCAGCACCATATGCAGATCGCGCATCGCAGTGGCAACGCGCATCGCGCCGACATGCGGGGGGCCTTCATAGGTCCAGACGGCGAGCTTCATGGCTGGCCTCCGGGGCGCTGCCCGGTCGCCATTGTCGCTCGGACCAATGGCGCGACAATGGCGACCCCCGAGGATATTTGGACAAGGATGAAAGAGAGGGTCATTCTGCGGCCTCCATCATGTTCGGGTGCTGGCCGCGCAGAGTGGCGCGGCGGCGCAGGGGGCGCGCGAAAAGGGCGGCGAGATCACCGGCTTGTTCGTAGAAATGCACTGGCGTGAAGACCAGCTCGATCGCCCATTTGGTCGACAGCCCCTCGGCCTCGAGCGGATTGGCGAGGCCGAGGCCGCAGACGGTCAGATCGGGCCGCGCCGCGCGCACGCGGTCGAGTTGCAGATCGACATCCTGGCCTTCGGAGATGGTCGGGCCTGCGGGGATCAGGTCGAGGTCGGGGTTGTGCAAGTCGCTATGCAGATAAGGCGTGCCGATCTCGATGGCTGTCATGCCACATTCGCGCACCAGAAACCGCGCCAGCGGGATTTCAAGCTGGCTGTCGGGCAGGAAGAAGATAGACTTGCCGCGCAGGGTTGTTGCCGCCGCCGCGATGGCTTTCTCGGCGCGTGCGCGCGGCGCGGCGGTGACCTGATCGACGACTTCGGGCGCGATCCCGAATGCGGCTGCGACGGCCTTGAGCCAGAGCGTCGTGCCTTCTGCGCCGAAGGGGAAGGGGGCGGCGATATGCTGCGCGCCGCGCCGGACAAGGGCGGCATGTGTGTCGCCCAGGAAGGGCTGCGTCAGGGCGAAACGGGTGTTGGGGCCCACAGCGGGGTCGAGTTCCGCGCGTTTGCCGGGCAGGCAGCGCACGCCCTTCAGCCCGATCTGCGCCAGCAGCGACAGCGCCTGATCTTCGACCACATCAGGCAGCGCGCCCACGAGCAGCAGGTCCGCGGCCTCCGTCTGGGGCAGGGCAGGCACCATCGAGGCCAGGCAAGCGTCTTCGCCTTGTGTGAAAGTCGTCTCGATGCCCGAGCCTGAGAAATTCAGCACGCGCACAGCAGGGCCATGCTCGGCGCTCAGCCGCTCGGCCGCGCGGGTCAGGTCGAGCTTGATCACCTCGGACGGGCAGGAGCCGACGAGAAACAGCTGGCGGATGTCAGGGCGGCGCGCGAGCAGCCGCGCCACTTCGCGGTCGAGTTCCTCATTCGCATCCGCCATTCCGGCGAGGTCTTTTTCCTCAAGGATCGCCGTGCCGAAACGCGGCTCTGCGAAGATCATCACGCCCGCCGCCGATTGCAGCAGATGCGCGCAGGTGCGCGAGCCCACGACCAGGAAGAAGGCGTCCTGCATCTTGCGGTGCAGCCAGATGATCCCGGTCAGCCCGCAAAACACTTCACGCTGGCCGCGCTCTTTCAGGACCGGGGCGGATTTGCAGGTGGTGGTCATGCAGCGACCCCTTTCAGTTCTGCGTCCATCGCCGCAGCCGCAAGGCGCGCCATGCGCAGCTTCCAGACGAATTGCACGGCGTTGACGACATAGGCGACATAGGCCACCAGCGCGAGGATCATCAGCTGGTCAGGCGACATGAAGCCCCAGAGCAGCCCGGCGAGATAGAGTGTGTGCAACGCGATGACGCCGAAGCTGACGACATCTTCCCAGAAGAACGCAGGTGCGAGCAGATACTGGCCGAAGACTTCCTTTTCCCAGATCGCGCCGGTCACCATGATCGTGTAGAGTGCCAGCGTTTTCAGGATGACCGAGATCGTCGCGGCCATATAGCCCTCGCCGGTCATCAGGAAGCGGATCACCAGCGCAGCCGAGATGATGCAGATCACGAATTGCACAGGCGCGAGAATGCCCTGAACCAGCGTCCAATGTGACGCATCGCGCCGGGCGCGTTGTTCGGGCGTATAGAGCGGCTTGTGCGTGTTCTGCGGCATGTCCCCTCCGGCAAATTGCGATTCCTCAAGCAACCCTAGACTCGTCGCGGGATAAGTGTCAATCAAAACTTACACAAGCGCTGCTCTGTGTGATCGCTTCGGTTTACGCCTCTCGGGGCGGCTTCTTCCAACAATTCATAGCAAAAACAGTAGGTTGATGTTATGTCCTGTCAGCGCGCTGTCAGTGTTCCTCTTGGTTGTAAGTTTTGTTTGACATTAACCCCCAAACTTGCGACGCTGTTGTCGACTGATGCCTGCGCTGCTGCGCGCGGGAGGAGGGGGCGCTGTGGCTGCTGGATTTGTCGGGGAGCGGGAGATGGTTGCGAATTTGACCCTTGGGCAGGATATGCGGCACGATATGCGGCACGGTGCGGACATGCCGATGCGCAGCTTTGCCTTGCGCGTTGTCTCGGAGCTTGCGCGCGGCGGCCATCGCCAGGGCGCGCGCCCGATCGCACATCTCGGCCATCTGTTGATGCAGTTCGCGCGCAAGGGCGAGGCGGCGCGGCTGGGCGAGGTCTTCGCGGAAATGAAGCGCCAGAACCTGCGGGCGGAGGATATTCTCGATATCTACCTGCCCGAAACAGTGCGCGATCTCGGCAATCAATGGCATGATGATCAGATCGATATTCTGCAGGCCTCGATGGCCTTCACCCGCTTGCAGACCCTGCTGCGCGAATTGAGCCATGCCTGGGCCTCGGATCGGATGGGCGGTGCCTCGGATGGGCGTGTCCTGCTGATGATGCCGGCCTGCGAGCAGCATAGCCTGAGCGCCATGTTCGCGGCCAATCATTTGCGCCGCGCGGGGGTTTCGGTAAAGGTGCTGCTGGCGCCGACCCGCGCCCAGATCGCGGATATCATGGCGCGAAATCGTTTCCATGGTGTCTTCATTTCGGTGTCGAACCTGAGCTCTGTCGAAGGCTGCGCGGCGATTGTACGCGATCTGCGCAGGTGTGACCGCCACAGCACGCCGATTGTCGTCGGCGGGGGCTTGGTTTCCGGGGGGATCGCAGATATTGACACAAGCCGAATCGAAAAGGCCTGCGGTGTCGATATCGTGACGAGTGATATTGCCGCAGCCCTTCACTTTTGTGGGATTCGGCAGTTTTGTGTAGCGGCTGAGTAATCCGGTCCCTGCCGCATGTATGGCTGCCATTGGCGGCAGAAGGGAATTGAGTGACTTTGCCCGAGCATGGCGCATCATCGGCAAAATCTGACCTTGAGCAGTATCTGGAAGACCCTCGCATGTCTTCGGTTCTGCTCAGCATGGCGGATATCTGGATCCTGCTCGATGGCAGGGGGGTGGTCGTGGCCGCCGAAAGCAAGCCTGACTCGGCCTTTGCCGGGCAGGTTTCCGCATGGAAGGGCCAGCCGCTGGCGCCGCTGCTTGATGCGCCTTCGGGGCGCAAGCTGGCCACGCGGCTGCAAGAACTTTCTGCCTCTGCGGATGCGCCGCGCTGGGCCGAGCTGCTTCATCTGGTCGAGGGGCGGGACGCGATTCCCGTGCGCTATGCGTTGCACCGGCTGCCGGAGCGCGATCATGTGCTGATGTTGGGTCAGGACCAGCGCCCGACGATCGAGATGCAACAGCTTCTGCTCAACGCTCAGATCGCGTTGGAGCGCGACCATGAAGCCCAGCGCGAGATTGACACGCGCTACCGGCTGCTCATGGATTTTTCCAATGATGCGATTGCGCTTGTCTCGATTGCGTCGGGGCAGATCGTTGATATCAATCACAATGCCGCCTCGATTCTCGGGCGTGCGCGGGGCGATCTGATCGAGCGCGCCTTCATCGACAGCTTCACTGGCTCCGAGCGCGAGGGGATTCTCGAAGCTCTGGAACGCCCCCAGCCCGCAGGTTCGGATGTCACGCTGGAGGTCGAGGTCAAGAATTCCGGGCGCAAGGTGCAGATGACAGGCAAGCTGTTCCGCGCTTCGGGCGAGCAGCTGGTCATTGTGCGCCTGACCGATCCTGAGCGCGGCTCGGTCGGTGACGAGCGGCTGGTGACCAATCTGCGTCAGCTCTACAATCAGGGCGCGGATGCGATTGTCTTTGCAGATCGCGATGGTGGCATCCTTGCGGCCAGCGAAACCTTTCTCAACCTCACTGATGCGCCCTCGGCAGGATCCGTGCGGGGCCGGTCGCTGGCAGAGTTTCTCGCGCGCGGCGTGGTCGATCTGCGCGTGTTGCTGGACAATGCCCGTCGGGCCGGACAGCTGCGCATGTATGCGACCAAGCTCAACACCGATTTCGGCGCGCAGATCGGGGTCGAGATCTCGGCCACATGGCTTGATGACAAGTTCGATCCCGTGCTTGCGCTGGTGATCCGCAATGCGTCCAGCGGTGCCAGCGTGCGCGCCGATAGCGGCGGGCAGGATAATAACGTGCAGGGTGTGATCGAGCTGGTCGGCTCTTCGACGCTGAAGGATATCGTGTCGGAAACCACCGATGTGATCGAGAAGATCTGCATCGAGACAGCGCTTGACCTGACCCGCAACAATCGCGTGGCCGCCGCCGAGATGCTGGGCCTCTCGCGCCAGTCGCTTTATGTGAAGCTGCGCAAGTTCGATCTGCTGAGCAAGGACGAAAATTAGGAACATTCTTCGGGCAGGATTGATCTGTGTCAATCTAAACTGTCAGTCAGTGTGTCAACCTCTGTTTACATAATGGAGGGAACCCATGCGAATCGTCTTCGTTCACCCGAATTACCATTCCGGCGGCGCCGAGATCGCCGGAAGCTGGCCGCCCGCATGGGTCGCCTATCTGACCGGATCGCTGAAAGCCGCGGGCTTCGACGATATCCATTTCATCGACGCGATGACCAACCATGTCGACAATGACGCGCTGCGCGCCAAATTCGCCGAGCTGAAACCCGATGTGGTGGGCACGACCTGCATCACGCCCTCGATCTATGTTGCTGAAGAAGTGCTGCAAATCGCCCGCGAAGTTGCGCCCGATTGCGTGACCGTGCTGGGCGGCGTGCATGCGACCTTCATGTTCCGCCAGGTGCTGACAGAAGCCCCCTGGATCGACGTGATCGTGCGCGGCGAGGGCGAGGAAATCGTCGTCAATCTGATGACCGCCATCGCCGAAGGGCGCTGGCCTGCGGACAAGCACAAGATCCACGGACTCGCCTTCATCGACGGGGATGAGATCAAGGCGACGCAAGCGGCCTCGACGGTCAAGAATCTCGACGGGATCAAGCCCGACTGGTCGATTCTTGAATGGGACAAATACATCTATGTGCCGCTGAACCGCCGCGTCGCCATTCCCAACATGGCGCGCGGCTGTCCGTTTACTTGCAGCTTCTGCAGCCAGTGGAAATTCTGGCGCGATTACCGCGTCCGCGACCCCAAGAAAGTGGTCGATGAGATCGAGGATCTGGTCGAAAATCACGGTGTCGGTTTCTTCATCCTTGCCGATGAGGAACCGACCATCAACCGCAAGAAATTCATCGAATTCTGCGAGGAACTGATCGCCCGCGACCTGCCCAAGCGCATCCAGTGGGGCATCAATACCCGCGTGACCGACATCATGCGCGACAAGGAATTGCTGCCCTT
>SKIM01000181.1 GCA_007116445.1 Natronohydrobacter sp. | reverse complement strand
GCGGCGGATGGTGAATTGAAAATCAGTACCGGGCAGACGCCCTGGAAATCCGCGATGCTTCAGCATGTATGCCCCCGTTTGTGTCGGGGTGCATATGTCGCGGAAAGCGGATCAGGCGCAATGGCCTGATCCGGGTTCAGATCAGTTCCACTTGCCCTTGCCGGTGGTTGTCTCAACCATGATGGGTTGGGCCATGGTGGGGGCAGGCGCAGGTGCAGGCCGCGAACAAGCCGCAACTGCGACAGTCGTCCCGAGAACCAGTGTAAGCGTAAGTCTGGACATGACGTTCTCCTGTCGTCGAAAAATGGCGAGGCCGTCAGACATGCCCCCTGCCCCGCCGGGACTGATGCGCACAGGCTTGGCCTGCAGCAAGGAGTGACGCTAATGCAGCCTGCGGGTCTTGACCACAGAAATCTTGCGACCGGCGCCATAATGCAGGGCCGCAGCGCGGGGATGGGGGCAGAGCCGTTACCCTGCCCCGACCAATCAGTTGTAGTATTTGCCTTTGGTCGTGGTCGGCTCGACATAGATCGGGGCCGAGACGGGCTGGAAGGTGGGTTCGGGTGCCGGGGCTTGACGTGCACAGGTTGCCGGGATGAGGGACACCAGAAACGCTGACACAAGGACGAGTTTCGCCATGATTTTCTCCTGCTCGTATTGCCGGGGCGCGATTTTTTTTCTGCACGCGCCCATTGATTATCGACTGCATGCGCCAGAATGACCGCATACCGCCCAATAATATCGGTTTTGCAGAATCCTCGCCATTGAAAACTTTGGCCATCAACGGGTTGTGGCGCAGTTGCATCATCTATGCAGATCCGGCTGTCAGTCTTCATCATAGATATCCAGATCCAGAAGGCACGCGCCTTGCGCGAATTGAAACCATTCAAACAGCTGAAAGGCGCTGCTATCGACTGTGCCAAAGACCACCTCGCGATCCATCAGCGTCACGGCTGCGCCGGTCCAGCCCTGCGCGGGCAGATCGCCCAACTCGGCCTCGAAATGAGCAAGCGCGCTGTCACACAGCCACTGCATGTCGTCATGTGCACCGTCGTCGTGCCGCGCGCCCTGCGCGCCCAAATCAGGCACGATGTAGCGCAGGCGCAGGACGGCCGCATCCTCATCCCAGATCACCGGCAGGGGCGTGGACTGCATCCCCGAAGGCAGCATCAGCCCCTGCTCTGCGGCCAGCGGAGCGCAACTCAGCGCCAGCCCTGGAATGATCAGATGCGCCAGACGCATGGCACTCCCCTCAAAGCGGGATATTGTCGTGCTTTTTCCACGGCGTATGCAGCGCCTTGTTGCGCAGCGCCGCAAAGGCCCGCGCGACGCGCTTGCGGGTCGATTGCGGCATGATCACTTCGTCGATGAAGCCCTTTTCGGCGGCGACAAAGGGATTGGCGAAGCGCTCTTCATATTCGTTGATCCGCGCCGCGGTCTTTTCCGCATCGCCCAGTTCCGAACGATAGAGGATTTCCACCGCGCCCTTCGACCCCATCACCGCAATTTCCGCCGTGGGCCAGGCATAATTGAAATCCGCGCCCATATGTTTCGACGCCATCACCACATAGGCCCCACCATAGGCCTTGCGCGTGATCACGGTCACTTTCGGCACCGTCGCTTCGCCGTAAGCATAGAGCAGTTTCGCGCCGTGCTTGATCACGCCCGCATATTCCTGCCCGGTGCCCGGCAGGAAGCCCGGCACGTCCACCAGCGTCAGAATCGGGATTTCGAACGCATCGCAGAAGCGCACGAAACGCGCGGCCTTGCGCGAGCTGTCAATGTCCAGACAGCCTGCCAGCACCATCGGCTGATTGGCGACAACGCCCACAGTGCGGCCTTCCAGCCGGATGAAGCCCGTGATGATGTTCTTCGCGAATTCGGCCTGAATCTCGTAGAAATCCGCCTCATCCGCGACTTTCAGGATAAGTTCCTTCATGTCATAGGGGGTGTTGGGATTGTCCGGGATCAGACTGTCAAGGCTCGGCTCCAGCCGCGCGGGATCGTCGAAGAAGGGCCGCACAGGCGGTTTCTCGCGGTTGTTGAGCGGCAGGAAGTCGATCAGGCGGCGCACTTCGATCAGCGCTTCGACGTCGTTTTCGAAAGCGGCATCGGCCACCGAGGATTTGCGCGTATGCGTGACCGCGCCGCCCAGTTCTTCGGCCGTGACCTGCTCATTGGTGACCGTCTTGACCACATCAGGGCCCGTCACGAACATGTAGCTCGAATCCTTCACCATGAAGATGAAGTCGGTCATGGCTGGCGAATAGACCGCGCCACCTGCGCAAGGCCCCATGATGACGCTGATCTGCGGCACCACGCCAGAGGCGCGGATATTGCGGTCAAAGACTTCGCCATAGGCCGCAAGGCTCGCCACGCCTTCCTGAATCCGCGCCCCGCCCGAGTCGTTCAGCCCGATCACAGGCGCACCGTTCTGCATGGCCATATCCATGATCTTGCAGATCTTGGCGGCATGGGTTTCTGAAACCGAGCCACCCATAACGGTGAAATCCTGCGCAAAAACATAGACCATGCGCCCGTTGACCGTGCCCCAGCCTGTCACCACGCCGTCACCCGCCGGACGTTCGGCCTGCATGCCGAAATCGACGCAGCGATGGGCCACGAACATGTCGAATTCTTCGAAACTGCCCTCATCAAGCAGCAGCTCGATCCGCTCGCGCGCGGTCAGCTTGCCCTTGGAATGCTGCGCCGCGATGCGCTTTTCACCACCGCCCATGCGCGCGATGCCGCGCCGTTCTTCGAGCTGTTGCAGGATGTCTTTCATGAGCGCCCCTCCGCCGTGCCGCCTGAATTTCGCCGAACCATACTCAGGTCATCCCGCCCTTTAAAGGAAAAACAAGAAAATTTGCAAAGCCAGTCCGCAAAACTTTGGAAAATATGCAAAGTCAGATCTGGCTTGCCTTTGTCGCGCAAAGGTTATTTTGTGAACGTGTTCACCAACCGGAGGCGGCCCGCCCGCGCAGGAAAGAGAATATGACGCACAGCCCCGCCGCGCCCCAGACACCTCCTGTCAGGTTTCTGGACGCCGCCACCCCGCCCCATGTCGCGACGCTGGTTGCGCAGGCGTCCATCGCGGCGCTGGCGATGAATGTCTTTCTGCCCTCGCTGCCCACGATGACCGCCTATTTCGGCACGGATTACGCGGTGATGCAGCTCTCCGTGTCGCTCTATCTGCTGGTCAACGCCGTGCTGCAACTCTTCATCGGGACGATCTCGGACCGGTTCGGGCGCAGGCCAGTGATGATCGCCGCACTGATCGGCTTCATCCTGGCCACAATCGGCACGTTGCTGGCGACAACGGCCACGATGTTCCTGATCTTTCGGATGCTGCAAGCCGTGGTGGTGACCGCCATCGTCGTCAGCCGTGCCGCGATCCGCGATGTGCTCGACGAAGGCCCGGCGGCCTCGCGCATCGGCTATGTGACCATGGGCATGGCCATCGTGCCGATGATCGCGCCCGCCATCGGTGGCGCGCTGGACGAAGCCTTTGGCTGGCGCGGCAGTTTCGCGCTGATGCTGCTGGCAGGGCTGGGCGTGCTGGCGCTGACATGGCGCGACATGGGCGAGACGAAGCGCGATCGCGGCGGCTCGATGTCGGGGGTCTTGCGCGAATTGCCCGAATTGATGCGCGCACGCCGGTTCTGGGGCTATTGCGGCACAGCGACACTCGCCTCCGGGGCGTTTTTCGCCTATCTGGGCGGTGCACCCTTTGTCGGCGCAACGGTTTTCGGGCTCAGCCCGGCCACGTTGGGGCTGTTTTTCGGCGCCCCTGCCTTTGGTTATGCGACCGGCAATTTCCTCTCGGGCCGCTTTGCCGCCCGCCTGGGCATCAATGCGATGATCCTCACGGGCGCCCTGGTGGCCTTTGGCGGCATGCTGCTCTTGCTCGCCTTGTCGCTCGCCCTGCCCCAAAGCCCGTTCATCTTCTTTGGCTGTTTCGTCTTCATCGGGCTGGGCAATGGCATGCTGCTGCCCTCGGCCACATCGGGCATGATGTCGGTACGCCCGCATCTGGCAGGCACGGCCAGCGGCATCGGCGGCGCGATCATGATCGGCGGGGGCGCGGCGCTGTCCGCTTTCGCAGGCGCGATCCTGACGCCCGAGACAGGCGCATTACCGCTGATCTGGCTGATGGTGGCCACGACCGGGCTGGGCATCGGCCCGCATCTCTATGTGCTCTACCGCGAAAAGCAGATTTCCGCTTGACCAGGACGCAGCGCTTTGCAAACTGGCTTGCAAACCCCGCAAATCCAGCTGAGGCCCCATGCCCCCACAGAAACTCTACGCTGGTGCGAAACTGCGCGAAACCCGCAGCCATCTGGGGCTGACGCAAAAGGAATACGCTGCGCGGCTGGGCATTTCGCTGCCCTATCTCAACCAGATGGAAAACAACAACCGCCCGCTTTCAACCGGCGTCGTGCTGGCGCTGGCGCGCGAATTCGGGATGGATGTGACCGAACTCTCCGCCGGTGACAGCGAGCGGCTGGTCTCGGATCTGCGCGAAGCGCTCGCGGACCCGCTTTTCGCCAAAGCCGCCCCGGCCCTGCCGGATCTGCGGCTGGTGGGCGCCAATGCACCGGGATTTGCCCGCGCTTTCCTCGATCTGCATCGCGCCTATCGGCAGGGGCAGGAGCAACTCGCCTCGCTCGATGAGGCGCTGGGGCGCGAGGACAGCACGCTGCGGCTCAGCCCCTGGGAAGAAGTGCGCGATTTCTTCCACTATTGCGACAATTACATCGACGCTGTGGACCGCGCCGCCGAGCATTTCACCACCAGCGGGCGCGATGTGATGACGCTGGCGAGCGAGGCGCTGGCCCGCCAGAAGATCACCCTGCGCTTCACGCAGAACCGCACGTTGCGGCGACTTGACCCGGACAGCCGCGTGCTGGAAATCTCGGCCAAGGCCACCCGCGCGACGCAGGCTTTCCAGCTGCTGCATCAGGTCGCGCTGGTCAGCCAGAGCGACCTGCTGGAGGCCACGCTCGATCTGGCGCGGTTCCAGTCGCCCGAGGCCCGCGCCATCGCCAAGATCGGGCTGGCCAATTATTTCGCGGGGGCCGCGCTGTTGCCCTATCGCCGCTTTCAGGAGGCCGCAATCGCCACGCGCCACGATCTTGAAACGCTGGCCGAACAGTTCGGCGCGTCCATCGAGCAAGTCGCGCATCGGCTCTCGACGCTGCAGCGCCCCGGCGCGAAAGGCGTGCCGTTCTTCTTCGTGCGCGTCGATCAGGCCGGCACGATCACCAAGCGCCATTCGGCCACGCGGCTGCAATTCGCGCGCTTCGGCGGCGCCTGCCCGCTCTGGAACGTGCATCGCGCGTTTGAAACGCCGGGCCGCTTCCTGCGCCAACTGGCCGAGACGCCCGACGGGATGCGCTATTTCTGCCTGGCGCTGGCGGTCACCAAAGGCGGCGGTGCCTTTCACGCGCCCGTGCGGCGCTACGCGATCTGTCTGGGCTGCGAGATCGACCATGCGGGCGCGCTGGTCTATTCGGACGGGATGGATATCAGCCGCGCCGCCGATTTCGATCCGATCGGGATTTCCTGCCGCATCTGCGAACGCGATGACTGCCACCAGCGCGCGGTCCCGCCGCTGGAACGGCGGCTGCGCATCGATCATGACCGGCGCGACCTGCTGCCCTATCAGATCGAATAGCCCAGCGCCCGCCTATTCGAACTCGTCCTCGACCTCGACGCCCCAGAGATGGCGCTTCTCGGTCCAGCCGCGCGCCCCCTCCACCTCGACCCGGCACCAGTCGCGCTGACATTCGCGCAGCCGCGCGATCACACCGCGCTCAAGAAGCGCCGTGGGGGTGCCGATCCCATCAGGACGGCTGAAAAGCTGGGTCATGTCGGTCTGGACGATCACCGTGCGCAAGCCTGACAGAAGCGCATGATGCATCCAGCCGCCCTCCCCGTCGACATCCTCCACGCGCCGCCAATGCTCGAATTCGGCCGTGACGCGCAGGGGAATGTCGCGGCGCGTGAACACCCAGTCAATGCGATGCGACTGATCGGGGCCACGCCGCGCATTGCCCTCGCTGGCCTTCAACGACACATAGCGCGGCAGCGGCAGATTGGTCACGGGTCCGCGCTCCACCGCTTGCGCGGGGGCCGGGGCCGCCCCGAGCAGCCCGGCCAGCAGCGCCACCAGAAGCCAGTTCCAGAGAATTCGTTTCGTCATATGCCTGCCCGTTCCGGTATGCCGGAAGCCTGTTTCTCTTTATCGCCTTGCATGCAGCGCCGGGAGGCTCAATCGAGCCTTGTGGATCGCCGCATGTGCTGTCATTTTGCCCCAAAGCCTAGGCATTGCAAAGAGGTGAGACGCGATCATGCCCAATAAACGCCTGAGTGTTGTTGTCACGCGACGCCTGCCCGATGTGGTCGAGACGCGCCTGAAGGAATTGTTCGACGTCACCTTGCGCGAAGACGACACGCCGATGACCCGCGACGAGCTGGCCTCGGCGCTGCGTCAGGCCGATGTGCTGGTGCCGACGCTGACCGATGATCTGGACGCAAGCCTGCTGGCGCAGGCCAGTGACCGGATGAAACTGATCGCAAATTACGGCGCGGGCGTCGATCATATCGACGTGCATTCGGCGCGCCAGCGCGGGATTCTGGTGTCCAACACCCCCGGCGTGGTCACTGATGACACCGCAGACATGACCATCGCACTGATGCTTGCCGTGACACGGCACCTGCCGCAGGGCCTGACCGAGATGCAGAATGACCGCTGGCGCGGCTGGTCGCCCATGGCGCATCTGGGCACCCGGATCGGGGGCAAGCGGCTGGGCATTCTGGGGATGGGGCGCATCGGGCAGGCGGTCGCGCGGCGCGCGCGGGCCTTCGGGATGCAGATCCACTATCACAACCGCCAACGCCTGCGCCCCGAGATCGAAGAGGCGCTGGAAGCCAGTTACTGGGAAAGCCTCGACCAGATGATCGCGCGGATGGATGTGATCTCGGTCAACTGCCCGCATACGCCCTCGACCTTCCACCTGCTCAATGCACGGCGGCTGAAACTGCTCAAACCCAGCGCAGTGATCATCAACACCTCACGCGGTGAGGTGATCGACGAGAACGCCCTGACGCGGGGCCT
>SKIM01000333.1 GCA_007116445.1 Natronohydrobacter sp. | reverse complement strand
CCGGCAGGGCAAGGGCATCTTGGGCAGCCTGACCCCGCCCGGCACACCCGGCGCCCGTAGCGAAGCGCAGATATTCGACTTCACGCAAGAGGCACGCACTGACCCCTTGTTGCATGATCTGGTCAATGTCGATGAGCGCGCCGTCACGCTCGATTGCGCCTGCGATACCTTGGGATTTCAGCGCTGTTGTTGAAGAGCCGGGCTGGCCCAGGCGTGGTTCCACACCGAGCGCTTTGTGACATGCGGGGGACGCTTGGAAGAAACGTGAGCGGATCGATGCGGATGGTCATTTTCCGGGTGGAGCCTGACCTGTTTGCAGAGCTTGCGGGTTGGCCCGTTGACGCCCTCACCGGTGTCCCATGCTCGCTTGGTTCCGGCCCGGAATGTGCGAGGAACATACTGCCTGTTGCGCGCCGCCTCGGGGCTATCTTGTCGAAAGCTTACCGATCCACTGGAGCAGTGCTCCTCGATTACGCTGTCGCGACCTTGCGTCCATCTGCGCGCCATTCGGGCAGCCCCCCGTCAAGCCGACGCGCATTCAGGCCGTGTTTACGCAGGGTCGCGACGGCTTGATGGGCGTAAATGCAATAGGGACCGCGGCAATAGGCAACGATGTCAGCCTCGGGACTGAGATCCGGCAAGAGCAGCTCCAAATCCTGCAAGGAGATATTCACGGCGCCGGGGATATGCCCCATCGCGAATTCATCTGCGGGACGAATATCAAGGATCGTGACCGCGCCTTGAGTGATGCGCGCGGCCAGATCGTCGCGGCTCAGAGCTTCGAGCCCGTTGGCGCCTTCAGAGAGTTGACGCAGGATCTTTTCGACTTGCGCCAGGTTGCGCTCTGCGAGCACGCGCAGCAGTTCCATGAACACAAGGGTCTTGTCGTCACGCATGCTGTAGATCACCGATTTGCCGTTGCGGCAACTGGTGACCAGCCCTGCTCGGCGCAAGGTCTGCAAGTGTTGGGATGTATTGGCGATTGTCAGGCCGGTCTTGTCGGCCAGCCCTTCAACCCCGCGCGGGCCTTGGGCAAGCTGCTCGAGCAGCATCAGACGCGCGGGGGCGGACATGGCGCGCGCAACAAGTGCGTATTCTTCCAGAAGGGCGGCTTTCAGGTCGATTGACATCCGGCATGTCCTGATATTACATCATTCAAGTGTATCATTGAATGTCTGCTATTGTCGTCCGAAACGCAAGCCCAAAGGCCATATCTTATGTCTCGATTCGCCCCGCCGAAATTCGGCCCATCCGTCGGCGCAAGATGACAGCGCTTGCCCTTGGTATCCGCGAGAACCTGACCCAATTCTCGCACCAGCTGATTCAGGTGCTGCTGGTGGGCTTTGCCATCGGCATGACGCGCACGGTGATCCCCGCATTGGCCGAAAGCGAATTCGGTGTGGCGCAAGGATCGTTCCTGCTGCTGAGTGCTTTTGTCGTGGCCTTCGGTATGGTCAAGGCGGTGATGAACTTCGTCGCCGGGCGCTTGTCGGAACGGATCGGGCGCAAGCAGGTGTTGCTCATGGGCTGGATCATCGCGCTGCCCATCCCGGTGATGATCTCGGCCGCGCCCGATTGGGGCTGGATCGTCGCGGCCACGGTGCTGTTGGGCATCAATCAGGGGCTGTGCTGGTCGATGACGCAGACCGCGAAGCTGGACATCACCCGCGCGGATCAGCGCGGGCTGACGATGGGGCTGAACGAGTTTTCGGGCTATGTCGGCGTAGCACTCGCCGGGGTGATCACGGCTTACGCTGCGGAAGTTTTGGGCGCGCGGCTGGGGCTTCTGGTGTTTGGCATGGCCGTGATCATAACCGCGCTGGTGCTGACGGTGGTCTGGGTCAAGGACACGCTGCCCTGGGCGCAGGCCGAAACCGCCGCCCACAAGCTGAACGCCCCGAAATTCCTGCCGCGCTATCCGCAGAATGTGGCCGAGGCCCCCCGCACGCGCGAGGTTTTCGCCCTGATGTCCTGGCGCGACAAGCGGCTGGCGGCGCTGTCACAGGCAGGGCTGGTCGAGAAATTCGTCGATGCGCTGGTCTGGGTCATCTTGCCGGTCTTTCTGCTGGCACAAGGGGCCAGCCTGACGGAAATGGGCTGGATCGTGGGAGTGTACGGCTTCGTTTGGGGGGGTGCGCAACTGTTCACAGGGCGGTTGTCCGATCATCTGGGCCGGTTTGGGCCAAATGTGCTGGGCATGTGGATTTGCGGTGCAGGCGTGGCGCTGATCCCGCTGGGGGACGGGGCGCTGTGGTGGTCGCTTGCGGCAGGGGGTGCAGGGTTCGGAATGGCGCTGCTCTATCCGAACCTTGGCGCGAGTGTGGCCGATATCACGCCACCTGCATGGCGCGGTTCTGCCATCGGGATTTACCGTTTCTGGCGCGATCTTGGCTATGGCATCGGCGCGCTTGGCTTTGGTCTGTCCGCCTATCTGACCGGCGCAGTAGAGGCAGCCTTCTGGTTCGTGGCGCTATCCATGTTCGCCTCTGGCGCGGTGTTGTTCTTCTGGGGCGAAGAGACCCATCCGCGCCTGAACCCCGCATGAGGCCAGATTTGGCCCGACAGGATGGTGGGACCATGCATATCGAGTGCGAGCCCTTCAGGCGCGCGCCGTGCGTCAAACCCATCTCGGGCACAGCCAACCCAATGCGAAAGTTCATCAAAGCGACTGGAACCTGCCCAAACCCGCAGTGAGACGCGGTCATAGCCGGAGTCAAACGGACCGCATTCTTGCCTTCGGTGCGAATTGTGGATCGTTGCGCAATGCTCTAGGTTGCGGGCAATGACAGATCGACGCAGAAAGCCTTCTCCATGACGTCCCAACAGCATTCCTTCCGCAAGGCCGTATTGCCGTTTCTGGTGCTTGGCCTTCTTGCAGTATCAGTGGCAATCTCGGTGTGGTGGGTGACGCGCCCAGCAGCCTTGCTGATCCAGGGTGAGGTCGCAGCCCCGCGTGTCGATATATCCGCGCGTATCTCTGGCCGGGTGGCCGAGGTCATGGCCGAGCTCGGCGGACATGTCGAAGACGGGCAGATCCTGCTGGAACTTTCCAACCCGCAGCTCGTCGCGTCGCATAAGGCCGCAGCCTCCGGGTTGGAGGTGGCGCGGGCTTCACAAGCGGCTGCAGGCGCAACGCGGCCCGAGGTGATCCGCGCGCGCGAAGCGGAACTGGCCGCTGCACAGGCTGATCTGCGGTTGGCCGAAGGCCAGGTGACCCGCGACACGGAACTGGCGCAACAGGGTCTGCGCCCGCAAGCGGCAATTGACCAGACCACGCGCAATGTCGAAACAGCCGCCCGCCGGGTCGAGGCCGCCGAGGCGCAGCTCGATCTGGCCCGCGCGGGGGCTTCGCTCGAAGAACGCGCTGTGGCCGAAGCTCAGGTCGCGCAGGCCGAGGCTGCATTGGCGCAACGTCAGGCCGATCTCGATGAATTGACGATCTATGCGCCGCTGAGCGGCGAGATTTCCGCCCGCCTGATCGAGCTGGGCGAGAATGTCGGCCCCGGTGCGCCCTTGTTCACAATCGTGGATCTGGATCAGGCATGGCTCACCTTCAATCTGCGCGAAGATCTGCTGGCGGGTCTGCAGGTCGGCGATGTGCTTTCGGTGCATGTGCCTGCGCTGCAGCGCGATGTTGATGCCGAGATCACGCTGATCAATGTGCAGGGCCAGTTTGCAAGCTGGCGGGCCACACGGGCCACAGGCGATTTCGATCTGCGCAGTTTCGAGCTGCGCGCCCGCCCGCTTGCACCCGTTGACGGGATGCGGCCCGGCATGTCTGCGCTGATCTCGCTGGGCGGGTAGGTCATGTGGGCGGTGATGCTGCGGGAATTCCGGCTGATCCTGCGTCGCCCGGCGCTGCTGGGGCTGGTGATCGTGCTGCCTGTGGTGATGCTGATCACGCTGACAGGCATCTTTCGCGCGGGTATTCCGACCGGCATGGCTGTCGTGGTGGTCGATCTGGATCGCTCGGATCTGTCGCGCAGCATCACCCGGATGCTCGATGCGGCCCCTGAAATCACAGTGCGTGAACAGGCGCTCAGCCTGAGCGAGGCGCGTGCGCAGATCGTGGCCGATCAGGCGCGCGGTGCGGTCTATCTGCCGCAGGGGCTGGAGCGCGACATCATCCGGGGCGCGCGGCCTGAGATCGTGATCTTCTACGACAACCAGCATATGAGCGCGGGCTCCATGGTTGCGCGCGGGGCGCGCGGTGCCATCGACACAGCGCTGGCTGGTCTGCGGCTGTCGATCCGGCAGGGGCAGGGCGAGGCACCAGTGCAGGCCATGGCCCGCATCCAGCCGATTCCCTTGCAGGCGCATGCGCTGTTCAACCCTGCCTTTGACTATGTGCATTTCCTGCTGTCAGCACTTGTGCCGACCGTCCTGCAGATCATCGCAGCTGCCGCGACCGCCTATGCGATTTCGCTCGATTTCGGGCCGGGGCGGCACCCGCAGGTGCTGGCGCGCATGGCAGGCGGCGTTTTGCCGGCCATGCTGGGCAAGATCCTGCCCTACACGCTGCTGTTCCTGCTGATCCTCGGGCTGTCGGATATCGCGCTTTATGGCTGGCTGGCTGTGCCCCTGCGCGGATCGCTTTTGCTGATGGCGACAGGCGCCGTGCTGTTTGTCTTGAGCGCGCAGTTGATCGGCGCGGCGGCCTTCGTTCTGACCCGCGACATGGGCCGGGCGGCCAGCATCATCGCGGTGATCACCGCCCCGGCTTTCGGATTCATGGGGCTGGGCTTCCCGCGCGAGGCCATGTCACAGCTGGCACAGGCCTGGGGCGCGGTGATCCCCGGCACATGGTATGTGCAGCTGCGCATCGACCAGTCCCTGCGCGACACGCCGCTGGATATCTCGGTCTGGTCGGTGGTCTGGCTGGCCTGCATTGCCTTTGCGCTGGGCGCTTTGGTGCTGCTCCGGCTGGTCAGGTTGCGCGGCGAAATCGAGGCTATGAAATGAGCGATATCTTGTTCGCCCTGCGCGCCGAATTGCGCGGTATCTTCGCCGACCGTCAGGTGCGGCTGATCATTCTGGCCGCACTGGTGATTTATGCGCTGGTCTATCCCTATCCCTACCGGGCAGAGCTTTTGCGCGATGTGCCAGTGGTGCTGGTCGATCTGGACCGCTCGACCAGCTCGGCGGAACTGGCGCGACGGGTCAATGCCTCCGAAGCGGTGGCACTCAGTCATGACGCGCCCGACATGATCGCGGCCATCCGACTGGTGCAGGAGCGCCGCGCTTATGGTGTTCTGGTCATCCCCGAGGGCTTTGAACGCGGGCTGTTGCGCGGCAGTCAAAGCCCCGTCGCGCTTTATGCCGATGCCAGTTATTTCCTGATGTATCAGCGCGTCATGCAAGGCGCGGCCGTGCCCCTGCGCCAGATGGGGGCCGAGGTCGAGATGGGCCGCCTGATCTCGCAAGGCACGGCCCCTGATGTGGCGCTTTCGCAGGTCAGCCCTGCAGTGCAGGTCGAAGTGCCGCTCTTCAATCCGGCAGCGGGTTATGCGACCTATGTTCTGCCTGCGGCCTTTGTGCTGATTCTGCAACAGACCATGCTGATGGGGCTGGCCCTTGTTGCGACACGGCGCGGGCGAGGTCGGGGCCATCCGGTCTGGCGCATTCTCGGGCGGATGGTCGCATGGGTCGCGCTCTATGCGCTGTTGTTGCCGGTCTATCTGATCGTGCTGCCCGCATTTTACGGCCTGCCCCATCTGGGCAATGTGACAGCCTTGCTGATGCTGGGCCTGCCTTTTGTGCTGGCAACCGGGCTTCTGGCGCAATGCCTCGCTGCGGTGTTCCGGCGCGGCGAGGTGGTGCAGGTCGTGCTTCTGGCGCTGGGCCTGCCGTTTTTCTTTCTGTCGGGCTTTGCCTGGCCCGTTGAGGCGATTCCCGCACATCTGAACGCGCTCGCTCAGATCATCCCCTCGACGCCTGCAATCGACGGTATCGTGCGGGTCAGTCAGATGGGCGCGACGCTACCAGAGATTGCGCACCGTCTGTGGCATCTCTGGGCGCTGGTGGGCGTGTTCGCCGCCGTTGCGCTTTGGCTGGAGCAGAGTGCCGGGCGCGCCGGACATGAGGCCGAAGAAGATGCTGTTCCCGCAAATCGGCCCCGGTAGCAGGCCATGGATTGCGCGCCGCAAGATCCATCGACATGGCGGAACTCGACTCTGCGCCGGGCTCGTCCCTGAAGTCACTGTGCGGGTGAGTTGCGATTTGACGGCGGTGCTGCGCGGGTGTGGCGCAGACGGGCTGTTGGTGGCAAGTCTGATCTTGCAGGGACATGCAAACAATGATCACGCTTGCTGCCGCAATACATCGCCGCCAGAGCCCATGTCAGCCGCCCCGAAAGGTCCGCCACTATGTCCAGCAATCCCTATGAAGTCGATGGCTTCTACACCAGCGCTATCGCCGCTGGACGGCATCGCGATATTGTCGGCGGGCGGTGGGAAGAGACCGGGCGGATCGGGCTCGCGCTGCTGAAGAATGCGGGGCTGTTGCCGCATCACCACCTTCTCGACATCGGTGCGGGCGCATTGCGTCTGGGGTGCAAACTGGTGCCCTATCTCGATGCGGGGCATTACTGGGCCACGGATGCCTCGCGCGACATTCTGCTGGCGGGGTATCGCTCTGAGCTTGCGCAACCCGAGCGGCTCGACCCGGCGCAACTGATCGAGGATGCGCATTTCGCCTTTCCGGGGGTGCCGCAGAGCATCACCCATGCGATCGCCTTCGCTGTGTTTCCGCATCTGACCCGCGATCATCTGGAACGCGCGCTGATCAGTCTGCAGCGCTTCAAGCGGCTGGAATGCTACCTTTTCACGGTCTTCCTTGCGCCCGACGCAGCACGCGCGCAGAGCCCTTATCGTCAGCCCGATGGTGTCGTGACCCATCTTGGCCGCGCGCCCTATCATCTGCTGGAAAGCGACGTGCAAAGCATGGCGCAGCGGTGCGGCTGGACCCTGACGCGCAGAGACGCGATGCTGCCGCGCGGGCAAGTTCTGTTTCTTGCCATGCGGGATCAGGCAAAGGCCGAAGCTCAGCTTCGGCTCTGACTGTCCCGCGACGCTGGCAGTTACTGCGGTGCGAACAGGCCGAAGAAAAGAAGCGCCAGAAGCGCGAAGCCCAGCAGTGCAAGCGTCTGGATCACCACGATGAACAGATG
>SKIM01000357.1 GCA_007116445.1 Natronohydrobacter sp. | reverse complement strand
TCAGAGGCACCCATGCATACAATCACCCGCCTTGGCCATCATGGCGACGGCATCGCCGACGGCCCCATCTTCGTGCCCCGCGCCCTGCCCGGCGAGGTGGTCACGGGTGAGCTGCGCGATGATCGGATCGACGCTCCGCGCATCGTGACCCCGTCCGTGCTACGCATCAAGCCGCCCTGCCCGCATTACCGCAATTGCGGCGGCTGCGCGCTACAGCATGCGCAGCCCGATTTCGTCAGCGAGTGGAAAACCAGCGTCATCGTGCAAGCGCTTTCCGCCCAAGGTATTCAGGCCAGTTTTCGACCGCCCCATATCTCGCCGCCACATAGTCGCAGGCGCGCGGTGCTGGCGGGGCGGCGGCTGAAAAGCGGCGCGCTGGTAGGGTTTCACGCGCGCGGCTCGGATGTGATCACGCCAGTGCCGGACTGTCAGATCCTGCACCCGGATCTGATCGCAGCCCTGCCCATGCTCGAAGATCTGACCGCCCGTTTCGGCGCGCGCAAGACAGCGCTAGCGCTGTCGCTGACGCGCTCAAATGCGGGGCTTGATCTGGCAGTCGCAGGCGGCAAGCCGCTCGATGCCAGCTTGCGCGCGGCGCTTGGGGTATGGGCCGGGCAAGCCGGGATCGCGCGGCTGGCCTGGGAGGGCGAAGTCATCGCTCAAGCCCATCCCCCCGCCCATCAGATCGGCCCGGCCCGCGTCACCCCGCCCCCTGGCGCATTCCTGCAAGCCACGCGCGAGGCCGAGGCCGCGCTGCAAACCGCTGTGGCAGAGGCCGTGGGCGACGCGCGTCAGATCGTGGACCTGTTCGCAGGCTGCGGCACTTTCGCCCTGCCACTCGCCACAAGCGCCGAGTTGCACGCGGTCGAGGGCGACGCGGCGATGCTCGCAGCTCTCGATCACGGCTGGCGGCAGGCCACAGGGCTGAAACGCATCACGCATGAGGCGCGCGATCTGTTCCGAAACCCGCTTCTGCCCGAAGACCTCGCGCGGTTCGACGCTGCCGTGATTGATCCGCCCCGCGCCGGCGCGGAGGCGCAGACGACGGCCCTTGCCGCCTCAAAGATCGCACGCATCGCCGCCGTGTCCTGCAACCCTGTCACATTTGCGCGCGATGCAAAGACGCTGATCGCGGGCGGGTTTCGCCTCGATTGGGTGCAGATGGTGGACCAATTCCGCTTCAGCCCGCATGTCGAGCTTGCAGCGCAGTTCACAAGATAGCATATCGCCCCTGCATGAACCAACGGGGACGCCAGATGCTCAGCCGCGAACAAACAGCCGCTTTTCTCGACAAACCGATTGTGCGCAATGGCATCCTTGGCGTGATCGTCTTCAACGCACTCTTGTTGGGATTGGAAACATCGCGCAGCCTGATGGAGGTCGCAGGCCCGCTGATCAAGCTGCTCGACACGTTGTGTTTGTCGATCTTCGTACTGGAACTGGCCCTGAAACTACATGCCCAGCGCGGGCAGTTCTGGCGCTCGGGCTGGAATATCTTCGATTTTTTGATCGTGGGCATCTCGCTCATGCCCGGCGCGCAGAGTTTCAGCGTGCTGCGCGCCCTGCGCATCCTGCGTCTTTTGCGCGTTGTTTCCGTCAGCCCAAATCTGCGGCGCGTGGTCGAAGGCTTCATCAAGGCGCTGCCGGGGATGGGCTCGGTGTTTCTGCTGATGGGGATGCTCTTCTATATCGGCGCGGTCATGGCCACGACGCTCTTTCGCAACAGCTTTCCCGAATGGTTCGGGGATCTGGGGAATTCGGCCTATTCGCTGTTCCAGATCATGACGCTGGAATCGTGGTCGATGGGGATCGTCCGCCCGGTCATGGAAGTCTATCCCTATGCCTGGGCTTTCTTTGTGCCCTTCATCATGGTGACCACATTCGCCGTGGTCAACTTGCTGGTGGGTCTGATCGTGAACTCGATGCAGGACGCGCATGCTGCCGAAAGCAATCAGGCGACCGAAGATTACCGCGACGAAGTGCTCAAACGCCTCGCCGCGATCGAGGAGCGGCTCAACGCACAGGCGAACGACAAGACCCCGCCTGCGCAATGACAGCTTCGTGAGGCCGCATCTGCCCGCTTGGCAAGGCCTGCTGATTTCGGCATGGTCAAGAAAAACCCCAGAGGCAGTTACATGGTTTTCTTCCGAGTTGTCGCGGCACTCGCTCTCGTGGCGGTGCTGGCATCCTGCGGTGCTCCGAGCAAGTTCCGCAGCTATCACGGCCCCGAAGTCACGCAGATCGTGGTTCACAAGGCCGCACGGCGCATGCATCTCTATCACCACAATCAGCGACTGCGCACATTTCGCGTCCAGCTTGGCGGCAATCCCATCGGCCACAAACAACGCGAAGGCGACCGGCGCACGCCCGAGGGGGATTACATCATCGACCGCCGCAACCCCAACAGCCGTTTCCATCTGTCGATCGGGATCAGCTACCCCAATGAAGAAGATCGCGCCCGCGCCGAAGCCAATGGCTGGCGACCGGGCGGGGACATCTTCATCCATGGCAGAGGGCCGCAGTTTCAGCGCGCTCGCGGTGACTGGACCGATGGCTGCATCGCTGTGACCGACCGCGAGATGGAAGATATCTACGCTATGGTGCGCGACGGGACGCCGATCCGGATTCTGCCCTGAGACAAAAAAAGCCGCTGACACCCCATGGCTGTCAGCGGCAAATCAAGCAATGGCCTGATCAGTTGGCCATCACTTCTTCTGTGGCGGCACGAATGCGCCGGACGTTCTCTTCCATTTCTTCCTGACCGATAAAGACGACGGGGAAGAAGGTATTGCCTTCGGTGATGTTGATGAAGGCTTCGCTTTCGCTGGCGAATTCCGCCGCAGCGATCAGCCGTTCCTTGACCTCATCCGGCACGCCCTGCGGCACGATAATCGTGCGGTAGTCCTCGATGGAATAGTCGTAGCCGAGTTCCATCAGCGTGGGCACATCCGGATAGAAGGGCGAGCGTTCGGCGGACATGAAGGCCGCGACGACCATTTCCCCTGTCGGGGTGTATTGCGCATGGGTGCCGCCGGAATAGGCGAAATCAACCTCACGGCCCAGCACCAGAGGGGCCATGCCGCCGCCGCCGCCCGTGGGCACGATGGCCAGATCAAGCCCTTCCTGTTCAGCAATCGCCATGATGATCGCCTCATCGAGCGGCGTCTGCTGGGCATAGGTCATGGGGTTTTCGCGGCCGTATTCGACAATCTCGTCAAATGTGCTGAAGGGCTGCTCGGCCGAGGTCACGATGGCATTCTGGCCGATCGCGACTGCGGCGAGATATTCAAAATCGTCGATTTCATACTCGACCGGGGTGATGATCGGGGTGAAGGTCAGCGCGGTCGTGCCACCAAAGAGGAAAGTGTAGCCATCGGGGGTGGTGTTTTTCAGCCGCGTGAAAGCCACCGCCGAGCCGCCACCGGGCTGGTTCACGACATTGACTGGCTGGCCGAGGAATTCTTCCATGACATTGGCCAGAACGCGGCCCTGAATATCGGTCGAGCCACCCGGATTGAAGCCGATGACCATGGTCAGCGGGCGCGTGGGCCAGTCCGAGGCATAGGCCATGGGCGCCGACAGCAGGGTTGCGCCGAGAATGGCTGAAAGGGTCTTTTTCATCGTCAGTTCTCCTGTTGGATTGTCTTCAATTCGCCATCAGCGCTTCATTCGCGGCGCGAATCTCGCGGATGGTGGCTTCGGTTTCCTCTGCATCCATGAAGACGATGGGGTGCAGAGTGTTCTCGACTGTGGTCGCGACGAAAGGTTCATGTTCGACCGCGAAACGCGCGGCATCCTCAAACGCCTGCACGATCTCATCCGGGGTGCCGCCGGGCAGGAAGAAGGAGCGGAAATCATCCATCGCGTAAGGGTAGCCCAGCTCGACCAGCGTCGGCACATCGGGGTAGAAGGGCGAGCGCTCGCGGGTCAGGAAGGCCAGGACATTCATCTCGCCTGTAGGCGTGTATTGCGCATGCGTGCCACCAGAGAAGGCGAAATCGACCTCACCGCCCAGAAGAAGCGGTGCCATGCCGCCGCCGCCGCCCGTGGGGACAATCGCCAGATCAATGCCTTCCTGATCCGCGATCAACTGCATGATCGCCTGATCCATCGGCAGTTGCTGGGCATAGGTCATGGGGTTTTCGCGACCATAGGCGACCAGCTCCTCGAAGCTCTGATAGGGCGCATCGCCACGCGCGACGACCCCGAACTGACCGCCGACGAGCGTGCCCGCATAGCGGAAATCGTCGATGTCATATTCGGTTTCCGTCACGATGGGCGAGAAGGTCAGCCCGAGCTGCACGCCAAACATGAAGGTGTGACCATCCGGCGTGGCATTGAGGAAGCGTGTCAGCGCCACAGCCCCACCGCCACCGGGCTGGTTGACCACATTGACGGGCTGGCCGAAATATTCCTCCAGCGAACGCGCAAGCACGCGGCCCTGAATATCGGTCGAGCCCCCTGCGGCGAAGCCGATGACCATCATCATCGGGCGGTCCGGGCTCCAAGCCTCTGCCAGTCCCTGTGATGCCGTCATCAACAGGCAGGCCGCAGCGCCTGCCGTCAAAATATGGCGTCTATTCATGTGTCTCTCCCTCGTTTTGATCAGTCTGCCGGCGCATCGGCCAGCGGTTTTTCCTTGCGGAAGGTGCGGATGATCAGCGCAATTAGCGCGATGGCCGTGCAGGCGATGAAGAACATCGCAATAGGGCGCCCCAACAGGATTTCCCAATTCCCACGCGACAGGATGATCGACTGGCGCAGGTTCAACTCCAGCATCGGCGTGATGATGAAAGCCACGAGAAAGGTGACGAAACTATAGTCGTATTTCTTCATCAGATAGCCCAAGAGCGCGAAGGCCATCAGGATCACCAGACCAAATGTGCCATAGCCCTGCAGCATCATCCCCGCGAGGCAGAAGAAAATCACGATGGGAATGACCACATGCGGCGGCACGCGGGTGATTTGCGCAAAGACCATCAATCCATACCAGCCCAGCACCAGCATGATAACCGAGGCCAGGATCATGCCCGCAAAGATCGAATACAGAAGCTCGGGATTGTCGCGCAGCAAGAGCGGACCGACAGTGATGCCATGGATGGCAAAGGCCCCGATCAGAAGTGCGGCCGAAACATTGCCAGGAATCCCCAGACCGAAAAGCGGGATCAGCGCCGCCGGGATCACCGCATTATCGGCGGATTCCGCAGCGGCTATGCCCTTGGGGTTCCCCTTGCCGAAGGTTTCGGGGTCTTTCGCGGCTTTCTGGGCCATCCCGTAGGACATGAACGAGCCCACAGACGGCCCGAGGCCGGGAAGCGCGCCGACGAATGTGCCAACGCCTGTGCCGCGCAGGATCGTGGGCAGGATGTTCTTGAAGATGGGCCAGGTGATCCGGTCGCTGCTGTCTTTCTTCAGGGCAACCGACATGTTCTCCCGGTCATAGCGCAACTTCTCGGACTGAATGAACATTTCCGACAGCGCCAGCGTGCCGATAGCAACTGCGATCAGCGGCATACCGTCCATCAACTCGGTATAGCCGAAGGTCAGGCGCGGCAGGCCGGTCTGATTGTCGAGCCCGATCGTGCCCAGAAAGATGCCCAGCCCCCCGGCGGCCAGCCCCTTGAAGATATTGCCCCCTGAAAGCCCTGCGATGAACACCAGCGCAAAGGCAAGGATCGCGGCCATTTCATAGGGGCCAAAGAGCAGGGCCACCCGAGCGAAAGGGATCGCCACGAAAATCAGGATGATCGTCGCCAGAATATCCCCCAGCACCGAGGCGATCAGCCCGACCTGAAGCGCCGTCTTTGGCTTGCCCTGTTTGGCCAGCGGATAGCCATCCAGCGATGTTGCCGCAGAGGACGCCTCCCCCGGGGCATTCAGCAGGATCGCCGAAACTGCACTGCCTGCCGCTGTCCCTTTGGACAGACCAATCAGGAAGGAAATCGCTATGAAAGGGGACATGTAGAAGGTCATCGGGATTGCGATGGAAATCGCAACCGAGCGCGACAGGCCCGGAATGACGCCCACAACATAGCCCAGTAACACGCCCCCACCAATCCCGATGAACGAGGCCAGTGTCAGAGCTTCGGATGCGGCGGCGCCGACAGCTGAAAAATCCATGTGTCAGACCACTCCCACACGCATCATGTAAACCGACAAGACATAAAGCAGCACCACCGGGACGATTGAACAGCCCAGGATCATCCACCAACGACGTTCCCCGAGCAGAATCAACATCCCCCCGATCAAAAACGCCCCGAACCATGTGATCTTGATGAAGGACATGAACCAGATCGCTATACCGACATAAACAAAGGGCCAGGCCGCCCAGGCAATCGCCCCCCAGTGCAAGTCAGTTGTCAGCGGCGCAACCTTCGCGCGGAGCATTTGGATGAAACCCTTCGCGGCCACGAGGCCACCGCAGATGACCATCAGCCAGGCGCCGATGCTCGGCACCAGTCCCGGTGGCATCCGCGCGAAAGGGTTTGACCCTGCATAATTCGGAATCATCCAAAAGACAGCCAGCAATCCGAACCCTGCGACCACGAGCCCGGACCAGAAATCTGATCGCGGCATTTATACCACCCCTCGCTTTTGCGACTTATTCATGTCGCTATTCAAACAAGCTTGCATATTAACCATAAGCCGCGCAAGCTTTCTTCCGAGTGGCTTGCCCAGCAGCGCTTACATCGAGCGCGCGGCAACGCACAAAGCTGGCTTGTTGCTCAAGCAATCATCAATTCGGACCGCAAAGGCTTTGCGCTTTGCGCCTATGTGTTTGATCCCGGATAATCACATCTCTCCTAGCAGGTTGCTGAAATAGTCCTGTCTCGACATCGGTTTGAGAACATGATTCACCCTCTGCACGATAACGGCGGGGGTGAAGATGCGCGGGACGGACGGGACGAGCGGGTCGCTGTTCAGCTATGTTGATCTTGAGGAGCGCATCCCCGCGCGTCACCCGTTGCGCAAGATCCGGCAGGTCGTGAATGAGGCTCTGGCGAGCCTCGATGCCGAGTTCGAGGTGCTTTACACTGATTTCGGGCGCCCCTCGATCCCCCCGGAGCGTCTGATCCGGGCGAGCCTGCTGCAAATCCTGTTTTCGGTCCGGGTCACGCCAGAGGCGTGCCTTTGGCACGACGCGGCAGTTGATGGAGCAGATGGATTACAACCTGATGTTTCGCTGGTTTGTGGGGCTGGGCATTGACGACCCC
>SKIM01000196.1 GCA_007116445.1 Natronohydrobacter sp. | reverse complement strand
CGCTGGCGGCCAATCCGCGCCTGTTTCAGGATGAGAACGGCGAGCCGCTGACCTTCATGGATGCCGTCGTCAGTGGCCGTTCGGTCGGCACGCCCGGCACGCCGCGCCTGATGGAAGACGCCCATCGCCGCTGGGGCCGCAGCAATTGGGGCGGACTGTTCGCCGAAGCGATCAGCCTGGCCGAAGACGGGTTTACAGTCTCGACCCGGCTGGCCGAATCAATCGCCTCTGCTGCCGAAAGCCTCGCGGTTTTCCCCGCGACAGCAGAGTATTTCCTGCCCGACGGCGCACCGCTTGAGTCCGGGGCGACGCTGGTCAACGCCGACTATGCCGAAACGCTGCGCCAGATCGCCGCGCGCGGTGTAAGCGCCTTCTACACGGGCGAGATCGCCGCCGATATCGTCGCAGCGACCCGCACCGAGACCCTGCCGGGCCTGTTGTCGATGCGCGATCTGGAACGCTATGAGGTCATCGAGCGCCCTGCTGTTTGCCAAAGCTATCGCGGCGCGGATGTCTGCGGAATGGGGCCGCCCTCCTCCGGCGCTGTGGCCATTGCGCAGATCCTTGGCAAGCTGGAGAATTTCGACCTGGGCGAGATGGATCCACAAGGCGTGGAAACCCGCCGCCTGATGGGTGATGCGACACGGCTCGCTTTCGCCGATCGTGGCCGCTATCTCGCCGATAGCGATTTCGTGCCGGTGCCGGTCGCGGGTCTGATCGACCGCGATTATCTGGCGGCACGGGCGGACCTGCTGCGCGGCGATGATGCTCTGCCCGAAGTCTCGGCAGGTGAGCCGGAATGGGAACATGCGCTGCTCTGGGGTGACGATAGAACGGTCGAGCGGCCGGCGACTTCGCATATTTCCATCGTCGATGCGGATGGCAATGTCTTGTCGATGACCACCACCATTGAAAGCGGTTTCGGGTCGCGGATCTTCACACGCGGGATGCTTCTGAACAATGAGCTGACCGATTTCTCCTTCCGCACCCATGCCGGTGGTCACCCGATTGCCAACCGCGTCGAACCCGGCAAGCGCCCGCGCTCCTCCATGTCGCCGACCATCGTTCTGCGGGACGGGGAACCTGTGCTGAGCATCGGCAGCCCCGGTGGCGCGACGATCATCGGCTACACGGCGCAGGCGATCATCGCGCATCTCGACTGGGAGATGGATGTCCAGCAAGCCGTGTCCATGCCGCATCTGGTCAACAGCTTCGGCACCTATCAGATCGAGGCGGGCACATGGGCCGAAAACCCCGTGGAGCCGCTGCAGGAACTGGGCTTCCAGACCAATGTGACGGCGCTGACCTCTGGTCTGCACGCAATCTCGCTCGGGGATGGCCTGCGCGGCGGGGCTGACCCGCGCCGCGAAGGGATCGCCATCGGTGAATGACCCGTGGCCCCAGCGCAGCGACATCACGCAGTGCTGGGGCTACAGATCGAGCTGCAAAGCGCCTTGCCGGTAGCGACCGGAAATCAGAAACCCCGGTTCTGCGACTTGCGGAAAATCATCCCGCCAGTCGCGGAAACGGTCATTCGACACCACGCGTGCCCCGAAATCCTGCGCTACGCGCAGGATTGTCTCATCCGCGACTTCGCCCTTGTTGACGACCATCACACGATTCCGTGGCAAACCCAGTTGACGCGCCAGAACCTGATGATGGCGGTAGCGGCCTTCGAGTTTGTAACCGGCATTGGCGTCGAACACGACGCCCGCGCGAAAGCCGCGCTGCGCCAGATCTGCGATCACCTCGCGCACAGGCTGCAGATCGGGCGCGCCATCTTTCCAATGCATGACATTTGAGCCGTCGAGCACCACGACCGGCGCAGAACGGTCGCGCGCGCCATTGAAGTCCTGCCGCCCGGAAGACAGCAAAAACCGCAGAAGCGCCGCGAGCAGCATGATGAACGCACCCAGCGCGGTCACGACGCCGAAGATTGCGACAAGATCGAGCTCCGGCACCAGCCCGCCGAGACTGATCGCAATCAGAGAAATCCCCAACAACACAGACGGCACGCGCATCCTTCACCCCCCAAAGCTTCCAGACCCCGCTGATGCAGCGTCTGGCTTGGCCTAAAGGATTTGTCGGGCGAAAATACGGCGGCGGGAAAAAATCGGCCCCGGCATGTGCCAGGGCCGGATCAGATCAATGCACCAGTTTCATGCGCGGCGCGTCATCTTCATCAGCGAAACTCTCGCCATTGATGATCAGCCCACCGGGCCCCGCGCTGATCGGCACTGTGGCCCCGTCGAGCACATCGCCGGCCAGCAGCATCTGCGCGAGCGGATCCTGCAGGTAGCGCTGGATCACGCGCTTGAGCGGACGCGCGCCATAGACCGGATCATAGCCCTTGTCGGCAAGCCATGTGCGCGCGGCCTCGTCCATCTGCAGCGTGATCTTGCGCGCGAGCAGGCGCTTGAGAAGCCGCGCCATCTGGATATCGACAATCGCATCCATATTGTCACGCGACAGCCGGTCGAAGATCACCGTCTCATCCAGCCGGTTGAGGAACTCAGGCCGGAAATGCGCGCGCACGGCGTCCATGACTTCGGCCTTGACCGAGGCACGATCCGCGCCCTCCTGCATCCGGCTGAGCGCATGGCTGCCAAGATTCGAGGTCAGGATGATCAGCGTCTGCTTGAAATCCACGGTCCGACCATGGCTATCCGTCAGCTGCCCATCATCGAGCACCTGCAAGAGCACATTGAAGACTTCCGGATGCGCTTTCTCGACCTCGTCGAACAGGACCACCTGATAGGGCCTGCGGCGCACGGCCTCGGTCAGCACACCGCCTTCCTCATAGCCGACATAGCCGGGCGGCGCGCCGATCAGACGGGCGACTGCGTGTTTCTCCATGAATTCCGACATGTCGATACGCACCATCGCCTGATCGTCATCGAAGAGATATTGCGCCACCGCCTTGGTCAACTCGGTCTTGCCCACACCCGTCGGCCCGAGAAAGAGGAAACTGCCCAAAGGCCGGTTTTCATCGTTCAGGCCCGCGCGCGCACGGCGCACCGCATTGGCAACTGCGCGGATGGCTTCATCCTGCCCGACGACGCGCTTGTGCAACTCCTCTTCCATCCGCAAGAGCTTCTCGCGCTCGCCTTCCAACATCTTGGTCGTGGGAATCCCGGTCCAACGTTCGACCACTTCTGCGATCTGCTCAGGCCGCACGGCATCCGCGACCATCTTCTCGGCCTCGCGTGCCTCGGCCTCGGCCAGTTTGCGCTCCAGCTCCGGGATCTCGCCATATTGCAGCCGCCCCGCATTGGCGAAATCGCCACTGCGTTTCGCGGTTTCCAGATCAATGCGGGCACGGTCAAGATCTTCCTTGATCTTGCGCGCTTCCTCCAGCTTGTCGCGCTCGGACTGCCAGGCGGCGGTCATCTCGGCACTGCGCTGCATCAGGTCGGACAGCTCTTTCTCCAGCGTCGCGAGACGGTCGCGGCTGGCCGCATCGTCTTCCTTCCGGAGCGCTTCGGCCTCGATCTGCTTTTGCAGGATGTCGCGGTCGAGCGCGTCCAACTCCTCAGGCTTGCTGTCAACGACCATCCGCAGGCGCGACGCGGCCTCGTCCATCAGGTCGATGGCCTTGTCGGGCAGGAAACGATCCGTGATGTAGCGGTGGCTGAGCGTCGCCGCCGCGACCAAAGCGCTGTCGCTGATGCGCACACCGTGATGCAGCTCGTATTTCTCCTTGATGCCGCGCAGGATCGAGATCGTGTCCTCGACAGTCGGCTCGGACACCACGACCGGCTGGAAGCGCCGCGCGAGGGCCGCGTCCTTTTCGACATGCTTGCGGTATTCGTCTAATGTGGTGGCGCCCACACAATGCAATTCACCGCGGGCCAGCGCAGGTTTGATGAGGTTCGCCGCATCCATCGCGCCTTCGGATTTGCCCGCGCCGACCAGCGTGTGCATCTCGTCGATGAAGAGGATGATCTCGCCTTCGGCACTGGTCACTTCCGACAGGATCGCTTTCAGCCGCTCCTCGAATTCGCCGCGATATTTCGCGCCAGCGATGAGCGCGCCCATATCGAGCGCCATCAGCTTCTTGTCGCGCAAGGATTCCGGCACATCACCATTGACGATGCGCAGCGCCAGCCCTTCGGCGATCGCCGTCTTGCCCACGCCCGGCTCACCGATCAGCACCGGATTGTTCTTGGTCCGACGCGACAGCACCTGCATGGCACGGCGGATTTCATCATCGCGCCCGATGATCGGGTCGATCTTGCCGTCACGCGCGGCCTGCGTCAGATCGCGGGCGTATTTCTTCAGCGCATCATAGCCGTCCTCGGCAGACGCACTGTCAGCCGTGCGCCCCTTGCGGATGTTGTTGATCGCCGCATTCAGATTTTGCGCGGTGACTGCGCCTGCGTCGAGCGCGTCCTTGGCGTCGGATTTCACCAGCGCAAGCGCCGTCAGCAAGCGCTCGACGGGCACGAAACTGTCACCGGCCTTTTTCGCCATCTGCTCGGCCTGATCGATCACTTTCGCGGTCTGGGCGTCCATATAGACCTGACCCTCGCCACCTGAAACGCGCGGGATTTTTGACAGCGCGATGTCATTGGCCTGCGCCACGCGCTCTGGTGCGCCGCCTGCATTGCGGATCAGATTGGCGGCCATCCCCTGCTCATCATCCAGCAGAGCTTTGAGCAAATGCGCAGGCGTCAGACGCTGGTGATCCTCGCGCAATGCGATGGTTTGCGCGGCCTGAATGAACCCGCGCGCGCGTTCGGTGAATTTCTCAAGTGACATGGGTCTTCCCTCCATCATAAGCGCCCGGATCGGTGCATGCCTGCGATGCAGCACATGCCCTGCTGGGCCTCGTGACCTATGTGGGAAGGACACAGAGCTGTTGCAAGATCAGCACAGCACGCACCGGGCAGAAAAATGGTCTATGTCGAAAGCGCATCCCCCTGGGGCAGGCATGTCCAGTCCACCCCGGCCGCGCGGTCGCGCGCGAAGATAATCCAGTCACCTTGCGTTCCGCTTTCAGCCCAGCCCAAGCGCTGCAACACCTTCGCCGAGCGCATATTGTCGCAATGCACGCGTGCCGTGATGCATGACAGCGCCGGATAGGTGCTCAGGCAACGCCAGGTAAACAGCGCGATCATCGGCGCGGCCGATCCCTGCCCCCAATGCGCGCGTCCCAACCAGTAACTGATTTCGCCGGTTTGTGGCGGCGTGCGCTCGGTGTTCCAGTGCATGCGCACCTGACCAATGATCTCGCCCTGACAGGTGACGGCGCGCACCTTGTGGTGGCTGGCCTCGCGCGAAACTGCGATGAAACTGCGAGCCAGGTCTTCTGTAATTGCGCCTGGGTAGTCCTCGGGCATGAAGCGCCACAACTCGGGATCGTCCAGCATGGCGCGATAGATCGGCACGTCTGCATCAGTCCAGCCGCGCAATCCGAAACGCGCCGCGACATGCGCAGGCGGCACCGTCAGGGGCGCGGGGATGATCTGCTTGCCGCAGAGCGTTTCAACGCGCTCTCGATCAGTCTGCATCAGAGAATCGCTGACAGGGAACATGCGCACCACTCGATTAAAATTTGTTAACCCTGCTCACTTTGACATGCAATTCGGTCAGGTGTCAAAGCCCTGAATTCGCGCGCTGACGACAGTTTTACCGCAGTCCATTGTCGCAATGCAGCAGGTTCAGCCACGACTTCTTCCGCGAGACCACCTGCAAAGGAAAGAAAACCTGCCAGATTGCCAGAGTTGACCGCTGTAAGAACGGGTATCCCCGCTGCGATGGCCTGCCCAAAGATCTCGCGGAAGCCCCGCCCTTCGATTTCGGATTTGCCGAATTTGTTGATGATCACCAGCTCTGGCGCGCGGGCGAGATCGGCCTCGACCAGAGCGACCGCCGCGACCAGCCCCTGCGCATCCAGGCGGCAGCCGCGCGCATTGGGCCCCAGATCCTGACTGATGCGCACGATGTGATCATGCCCCAGAACCTGCAGATCCATGTCACAATGCCGGTCAGGCCGGGTTTCGCGGTTCAGCTGCACCACGCCCGAAAGCGCCACCCCCTGCGCGCCAAGGTCGCGCGCAAGATCAGCCAGCAGACGATCCGCTGCGCCGCGCCCAGAGGCCGAGATATAGCCCAACATGACCCTGCCCTTTCCTGATGCACATGTTATATGCCCTCTAGTCTGTAACCTTTCACAGGACCAGAACGCAATGACAACACCGCCGAGGCATATGCCCGATCCGCATCATCCGCGACTGACCCGCGCGGTGGAAGGGTATGATCAGACCGGACAGCGCCAGAGCCTGCGCGTGGTCGAAGAACGCCCGCTGACGATCTATCTCAATGCGCAGGAAATCGTCACCTCCATGACGATTGGCGACTATCCCGAATATCTGGCGCTGGGCTTCCTGCGTAATCAGGGCATGCTGCGCCCTGATGATCAGGTCACGGCGGTCGAGTATGACGAGGATCTGGAGGTCGTGATCGTGCGCACCACGCGCCAGACCAGCTATGAGGAAAAGGTCAAGAAAAAGACCCGCACTTCCGGCTGCGCGGTGGGCACGGTGTTCGGGGACATGATGGAAGGGCTCGAAGGGCTGACGCTGCCGCAGGCGGACTTGCGGACCAGCTGGCTTTATGCGCTGGCGCGGCAGGTGAATACGCAGCCCTCGCTCTATCTCGAAGCGGGCGCGATCCATGGCACGGTCCTGTGCCAGCGCGACGAGATGCTGGTCTATATGGAAGATGTCGGTCGCCATAACGCCGTCGACAAGATCGCGGGCTACATGTTTCAACATGGCGTCGGGGGCGCAGACAAGATCCTCTACACGACCGGGCGGCTGACCTCGGAAATGGTGATCAAGACCGCGCAGATGGGCATCCCGGTTCTGGCCTCGCGCTCGGGCTTCACCGCCTGGGGGGTGGAGATCGCGCGGCAGGTCGGGCTGACACTGATCGGGCGGATGCGCGGGCAGCGGTTCATCTGTCTGTCGGGCGAGGAGCGGCTGATCCGCGATGCGGATCTGACCGCAGTGCCGGAAGAAGACCGCAAGCACCGTCGCAAGGGAGCTGACGCATGAGCGCGCCGGTGGGCGTGATCCTTGCAGGCGGTCAGGCGACACGCATGGGCGGCGGGGACAAGGGCCTGCGCGTGGTCGCGGGCAAGCCGCTGCTTGGGCATGTGATCGACCGCCTGACACCGCAGGTGGGCGCGATTGTGCTCAATGCCAACGGCGATGCGGCGCGG
>SKIM01000175.1 GCA_007116445.1 Natronohydrobacter sp. | reverse complement strand
TCGCCCCCTGCGCGAACACTCTCCAGCACCTTCCACGCCCCACCCCCCGAAGGATCAGCCTTGCGCCAATACAGGTAGCACGCGTCTGCCCCCGAGAGATCTCGTGCAATCTCTGCAAGGCGGCGCCAGTATTCCGTAGGGTTACCGCGAAAATCGGCAATCCCCCGGATGGCACCAAGTACAGAGTTGAACTGGTGTGAAGGAGCTGAAGAATTCATATGCCTGCCTTGTCTGATTCAATGTCGGCTTTCAGCGTCTGAAGCCGCTGACGCACCGCAAGACGGGCCGCACGCGCTTGCACCTGCCTGATCATTGCAATCGCCATCGCGCCATTCAGGGGCGGAATGGCACTGCGTTGCAGTTGCCATAGCGCCAGCAGCGGGTGCGGCAGAAACCGGCGGATCAATTCTTCATCCAAGGATATGAACCGCCGATAGCTTCCCGGATCGCCTTGCCGCGCACATCGCCCAATCAATTGCCGATCAATGCGTAGAAAATCGTTAGACTCTGCAACAATCACATGCAGGCCGCCTTTTTCGCGCACGCTTGGGTCCAGTTTTATATCTGTGCCGCGCCCGGCAAGGTTGGTCGCAATCGTCAACGCACCGCGTTGACCAGCGGCGGCCACCACTGTGCTTTCATGTTCGTTATTGACGGCGTTCAGCATCTTGATCGGCACATCGGGATGGGCCTGCATCAGATACGCGTGCAACGCCTCGGAGACACGCACACTGCGCACACCAATCAGCACGGCGCGACCTGCGCGCGAGAGTTGCGCGGCCTCTGTCGCAATCGCGGCGAATTTGGCCTGTTCGTTTGCAAAGACGCGCGTCGCCCAACGGCGGCGGCGAACCTTGCGATGCGTGGGGATTTTGAGTGTCGTCAACCCGTATGCGCGGGCAAACTCGCTTCGTGCCTCGCTCGCGGTGCCTGTCATGCCGCCCAACCGGCGGAACAGGCGAAAGAAGCGCTGAAAACTCTGGCGCGCGCGCACTTCGCTGAGAGGTGATATCTCCAACCCCTCGGCAGCTTCCAAAACCTGCTGCATGCCAAGGGAAAGAGTGCGCTGACGCGCCAAGCGCCCTGTCAACTCGTCTATCAGCACAACTTTGCCATCTTCGACAACAAAGTGGCGGTCGCGTTCCATCATATGGTCGGCATATAATGCCATCTGCACCAACTCTTCGGCACGATCACGCCGACGCCAAAAAGGATCAAGCTGTCGTGTCAGGCGGTGCAGCATCTCTTTGCCAGAGCTGGTCAATTGCACATCGCGAAGCATGTGCCGGATACGGTAATCAGCTTCTGGTGTCAGCGCGCGCGCAAGGCGTACTGCCTCTTGTGCGGCATCAACCAACAAATCGTCTGGACGCTGGGCAGAGATGATCAGCGGTGTCAGGGCCTCATCGATCAGCACGCTATCGGCTTCATCCACGATCACTTGAAACAGGCCACGCGTGGTGACATCCGGCACGTCAGCTTGTGCGCCGTTGCGTGCGGCAGCAAGCGCAAAGCGAACACGAAACCCCCTTTGGCCAAGTGCCAGTTGATCGCGCAAGTGATCGGCCAGAAGATCCTTGGCCGTGGTATAGACAATGTCGTGACGATAGCCGACCGCGCGCGCCTCTGGCGGCGTGTCGCCCGTGACCGAAGCCGCAGAGACCTGACACAAGGCGAACAGTGGCTGGCCAAGCTCTGCATCGCGCGCCGCCAGATAATCATTGGCCGTCACAACGTGGCACGGGAGCCCGCGCCAAGCGGCAACAGTCGCCGCGATGGCCGCGGTGATGGTCTTGCCCTCGCCTGTGGCCATTTCGGCCATGCGCCCTTCCAGCAACGCAATCGCCGCCATGAGCTGCTCTCGATGCGGGACAAAGCCATTCACACGGAAAACGGCCTCTGACACGGCCGCCAGTGCCACCAGATCGCCCAGACCGACATCACGCGCCGCAGCCCGATGGGAAATCCGGCACTGATCCGCAACATCGCGCAGTGTTCCGGCGAACATATCTTCTGGCATTGCGCTAAAGTCTAATCGACGCTTCAGAACACGCGTTGCAAGCCTGCGCAGACGCGGCAATTGCGGACGCAGGCCCGCCACATGGGCAGAAAACCCCATTCCAATACGATCAAGCCATGTCGGCGTCACCTCCCGGCGATGCGCCTCTAGCGCGCGCAAACGATCCGAAGGGAACTGATCCACCAATTCGGTCTGATGCCACAGGCTGGGTGCCCCGGTTTCAGGGGCCCCGGTGATAAGTTGCGTCAGAAGCGACGGGCGAGGATGCGCTACAGTTTTCATGATCTAGATCTGGTACCTGCGCTGGAAGAACTGCTGCACCGCAACGGCGGCGCGCGCACCGATTGGACGGGGTGGCAGTTCGATCCGCACCCAAGCAGTTCTGCCGGTATAGACCTTGCCGCGCATCTGGGCTGCATTGGCACTATCGATACTGGCTTTCAGCAAAAAGAACTGCTCGACGCTTTCGCGGCCCTCGGGATCGCGGGCAGAAACGGCCATCTCGCCACGGCCTTGTGCGCCCAGAACCGCCGAAGGCAGATCGCGCTGTGAATATGGAACGATCGTCACATCGGCGGTCTTGTGCAGAACACCGCGCGTGCCTTCAATACGCACCGACAAGCTGGGTGCTGCGATACTGCCCAAACCATGTGCAGATTCCTGACGGATCACGCCAAGAAACACATGCGATTGCTCATCTACAACATTACCAAAGCGATAGCCGCGCCCCACCCAAACGCCAAGCCGCTGGGCAGGGTCGTCGCCCACCCAGATGCCATCATGTGGCGCGCGGATCACCAGCGCCGCAAGCTGGTTCTCAAGGTGAGCGCGCATCGAGACAAGCATTGACATACGTTCGCGCAGCGCTTCCAGTTCAACCGAACCACGGGTGATGGCCTCTGAGGCCTGCGCGCGGACGCGCTGCATTTGCGCCTCTACCGCCTCAAGTTCCAACTCAAGCTCTCGGTTATGCAAGGCAATCAGAACTTGCCCCTCTGCCACGGCACTGCCCGGCGCGACATGTACCGCAGACACTTGCCCCCCGGAGCGGGTGTGGATGGCGGTGTCGCGCGCGGCCTCGATCACGCCATCAAGCTGGCGGCTATAGGGTAAGGGCAGGAATAGGAAAGCACCAAACAGTGCCACAACGGCAAAGCCGCTTAGACGTATTTTTCTTGCATGTCGGGCCATGAACAGGGGACTCCGCATAGGGGTCAGGGCGTTTTGAAGGGGCTGAACCAGCGCTGTGTATGCCAGCGCAAATCCCACGATCAGACCAACACCAAAATACTGGTCGGCAACGAACAAGATAATCCCAACCATGATGATGGTGCGATAAATTGCAGAAGATAAGAAAAACGAAACCAGAAGCCCGCGTCGGCGCGCTGTCACAAGGCCGTCATCGGTGCGGTGTTCGCGCAAGAATACCCGACGCCAGAGTGTCTGAAAGGCGTTGCGCGATTCTTGATGCAGGTTCGGTTGGTCAATAAGATCGGCCAGAATGTAATAGCCGTCAAAACGCATCAGAGGGTTGATGTTGAATACCAGCGTATAAACCGCCGTAACGAACATCAGGTTATAGGCCATTTCATTGACAAACCCCGGCGCGGTCCAAGCCCAGACAATGGTGGCAACCGCACAGGTGAAAATATCCGCGTAGATTCCCGCCGCCCCCACAAAGGCGCGCTGCCAGCGGTCTCGAAAGGCCCATGCTGCAGACACATCTGCATAGGGCAGCGGGGTGAACAGCAACAGCATCACCCCCATGGTTCGCACATGCCCGCCAAAATACTTGCATAGCGCGGCATGAGATATTTCATGAAGGCAATGTGTCGCAAATATAGCGAGATACAGAATGGGCAGGTTCGCCGGTTGCAGAATTGTCTGTGCTTGCACCCAGATGCGATCACCCGCCAAAAAAAACTCTATGGCGCCCCACAAAACGACACATGCCACGAAAACAATGCCCAACGGGCTGTAGACGATGGAAATTGCGCGTTGGTTTCGACGCAAAAAAGGCTCGGGGTCCCACAGGGGGATGCGGAAGAACAAAAATTCCGAAATCCGCGCTGGAAGTTTTTTCGCTTTCTTGCGATGCGCACGATCAACAAGGCGCATCTCATCAACGCCGCCTTCAACATATAAAAGGTTGGCAGCATAAAGCGCCGAGATCAACTCAAAGAACTCTTGTTGCCCAGGGGCCGTATCGGGGTTCTGGTTGATTGCAGCCCGCCATGTTTCATCAAGCGTGCGGTCGGGCGTCATGCCTGTGACCATATCGTGAAACTCTGGCCGCAAGCGAAAATAGCCGCCATGGCCAGCTTCATACAAAACATACCAAGGTTCGTCATTGTAGGAGTGCAGGCGGATCAGAACCCCCTGCCGCAGCCCCACACGCAACGAGGCAATTCGATGCCATTGATCGTAAAAAGTGCGCGAACTCATCTTACGACCCAGCCAACATGACGGATCGTATCAGACAGGACAGTAAAGCATACACCCTTCCCATTGCTGCAAACCTTAGTTCAACACTAGGGTTGCGCTCAGTCCCGGACGCACATTGGCCGGTGGATCAATCAGATCGACCTTGATCTGGCACAGTCCGCTTGCGGGATCTATCACAGGCGACACGAAGCGCACGCGCCCATCCACGGTGACCCCTCGGCTGCCCACGCGCACACGCGCTGAATCGCCACTGACAAGGACTTCTGCAATATCAACAGGTACGTTGGCCACGAATACAATCCGGCTTAGATCGCACAGCTTTAGCACCGGATCATTTGCCTGCGCACTTTCACCTGTTTGACGCAAAAGCGCGGTCACGATCCCCTCGGCGGGGGCATACAATGTTCTGCGCCGGATATTCTCGGCTGCTGTTTTGTAGTCAAGTTCCTCCATCGCCTCGGCTGCGTGCAAACGCTCCAGCTCTGCAAGCGAAAGCTTGTAGGCCATCTCTCGGTTTTGCACCTCTTCAAGGCTTATACCACCGCTGCGCTGATAAATATCTCTGGCCGCTTCAAACTGTATTCGCGCGGTATCGCGGCGCACCTCGGCGGCAATCAGCTCGGATTTGTTTTCCCATTGCAAGCGGCGGCGCTCAACATCCATCTGCTCTACAGATTGATCAAGCTCGATCAGGATGTCACCTTTTGCGACAGTATCCCCCTCTTCAACATGGGTGTATTCGATCCGGCCGACCGTCGCGAATGACAGTTCCAGATCTGCAAGGCATTGGGTAAACCCGCGCACTTCCAGATTGCCCGATATGATCATATCATCAGTGAAGCTTTGCGCAGCGGTCGCGCCGAAAGCGGCGAAAACCAGCGCCCCGAAGACCAATGACAAGCTGCGCGCAAGGTGCATTATTCCAGCCCCACGCGCGAAAGCAGGGTGCCGGAAATTTGCGACGCAAGGTAGCTGGACATGTTCAGTTGTGCCACCGCGTCCACCAAAGCTTCTTGTGCCACCACGAGATCCACCTCGCGGGAAAGCACTTCGATCAAGGAACTCTGACCCGAGGCCATGCGCTGTTTTTCAGTATCAAGCAACGCCCGCTGTTCCTGCACAATGCCGCGTTGCTGCAACATCTGTTCATTCGAGCGATCAACAATCGAACGGATACCGGCCAACTCGCTCTCGATGCGCTGCAACGTGGCATTGCGTGTCAGCTCTGCTTGCTGAAGGCGCAATTCACTGGTGCTTAACTCGGCCTGACGCCGGATATCACCACCGATGCCGCGACGATACTCCAGCCCGACCCGCCATGACGCGTAAGGCGTCGGGCTTTGCAGATACCGGCTCAGCGGCTGGCGCGTGGCATTCAGGCTTTCCCGGCTGTATTCGACATTCAAATTCAACTCTGGCTTGGCCTGATTTTCGGCAACCGAGGTGTTGATCTTCTCGATCTCGATCAACAAGCCGTTCACTCGCGCTTCCGAGCGGCGTTCAAACGCATCCTTGGCATAGGCCGGTGAAGCCTGCACAGTCAAACGCTCTGACGGGGGACGCAAAGCATCTCTTGGCAGCCAGCGCTGGCCATTTGACGCACCAGCCCCACCAAAGAATATCTGGAATGCACCCAGTTGTTCTTCAAGTTCCTGACGCCCCTGCGCCAACTGGGACTTTCGCAGGCCCAGCGCAGCAGTCGCCTCGGCCAGATCGCTGGACGAACGCAGACCGGACCCACGCTGTTTGGCAATTTCCGAAGTGAGCTTTTCAGCCAACCCCACGGCCCTTTCGCGCAGCACGACCCTTTCCTGCGCGCGCTGCACCAGAATATATGCGCGAATGCCTTCGAAAACGCGCTGCGCCAGCGTCAGTCGATATGTCTCTTGCGCAATATCTTTTTCGACCGAGGCAAGGCGCATCATCGCCTCTGTCACCTCGCGGCCAGCATTTCGCAACAAGGGCTGTTTGATCGCCACACCAAGAGAGCCGGTATACTCTGGAGAGTAGCTGGCCGCCTGCTGCTGCAAGGAATTTGTCAACCGGGCGGTTTCATAGAACAAGTCTATTTCCGCCCCGGTCATCTCCCGGAATGACAACCCAATTCGACCACTGGTATCGTTCGAGCTGTAGTCGTTGAACAAATTGTCAGTGCCTGCCGTATTATTGCGAACCCCCTCTTCTGCTGTGGTTGGTCTTAGCTTTCTATCACGATCAATTCGTATGTAGAATTCTGGCTCATAAACTGCGCGCGCTCCCCTCAGGGACTGATCGGCAATACGAGTTTCGAGTTGCTGCGCAAGAACCTGCTCGTCTACGCGCGACAGCATGCCCAGAAACTCGTCCAGCCCTATCGAACTGGGTGAGCGCGACACAGAAGTTCCACTCCCGACATTCTCTACGGTTTGCCCCTCCGCTTGATGAGCTTGCGATAACATATGCGTGCCGCTGCATCCTGCCATCGCGACAGGCACACAACTCAACAGAAGAATGCTCAGGCTTTTCATGGTTTTGCCTCTCAGATGATCTTGCCGACCTTTTCTTCGTATTCACTCAGAACGCGCTTCAGCGTCTCTGACAGATTTTTGGCCACGGATGGCGTCAGAATAATCCGTGACGAAAGCTTGATGACGATCTCATCCCCGACAGTTCCCCATGTTTGGTTCACACCAAAAAGCAACGTCAGTTCATCCTTGCTCATGCCAACATTGGCGACATTGGCGTAATTCGACTGCATGTTTGTATCGTCAAAGCGCACCTGGACATTGCGTGCGGCCCCTTCTTGCGTCTGTTCACCCAGAACTTCTGCATTTTCTATGTCCAGTTTGGTGCTCGCGTTTTTATCAGTCATGGTCTTCTCCTTGGTAGAAAGGCACATTTCATGCCAGTTTATGGTGTCCACTTACCCGTCGGGCGTTCGCACCGGGTGTTCTGTCTTCATTCACTCCGCAGCAATGAGCGGCAGATCCAACGCATCATCGGCCAGTTCCAGCGCGTCACGCACAACCGGGCGGCCATCCAGTCCGTC
>SKIM01000215.1 GCA_007116445.1 Natronohydrobacter sp. | reverse complement strand
CGCGCGACAGCTTGCGCGTCTCCACGCGTTCGGTCTGCATCAGCCAGCCCAGATCCGGCGCGGTGCGAAAGGCCCAGGCGTCGCCCACGCGCCCCAGTATCACCCCCCGCCCCTGATAACGCGTGCGCAGATGCACCAGCGCCTCGGCAGCATCGCAGCCTGCGGGCAGCCGCGCGGAAATCTGCGCCAGGGTCTGCGGCTCGGCACTAGCAAAGAGGATTGCTTCGATCATGCGCTCCTGCTCGGCGATGGGCGGCGCAGGAAACAGGCTCTGCGGAGGCGTGTCTGGTTTATCCATGCGCCTCACTGCCCGGATTTGCGCCGCAGATGCAAGGGGGCGAAAGTGTCGGACTGGCGCAGTTCGATCTGCCCCTGTTTCGCCAGCTCCAGCGTCGCGGCAAAGGTCGAGGCGATGGCCGAGCGTTGGCGCGCAGGCACGCCGCGCCAGCCTTCGGGCAGCCAGGCTTGCAGGCTCGTCCAGTCGCTCGCCCCCGGCACCAGCGCCGAAAGCCGTGCGAGCGCGGCCTCATAAGGATAAATGTCAGAGCGATCAAACGCATAGGGGCGGAAATCATCGCGCGTGCGCAGCCGTGCATAGGCGCGCATCAGGTCGATCAGGCTCGCCTCGAACCGGGTCTTGCGCGATACAGCCAGTGCTTCGGGCGCGCCGCGCGCGAAGAAATCGCGGCCCTTCTGGTCGCGCCCCATCAGCCGCGCGGCAACTTCGCGCATCGCCTGCAGACGTTCGAGCTGCCAGGCCAGATGCGCGGCCAGCTCTTCGCCGGATGGCCCTTCCTCAGTGGGGTCAGGCGGCAGCAGCAGGCGCGATTTCAGGAAGGCCAGCCAGGCCGCCATGACCAGATAATCCGCCGCCAATTCGATGCGCAGCGCCCGCGCGCGCTCGATGAAGCCCAGATATTGCTCGGCCAGATCCAGCACGGAAATGCGGCGCAGATCAACTTTCTGGGTCCGCGAGAGGGTCAGCAACAGATCAAGCGGGCCCTCGAACCCGTCCACATCGACGATCAGCGCCTCGGCCTCACGCCGGGCGGTGATGCTGTCCTGTGCGTCCCAGTCCTCCGACATTCCAGCGCCTGCACAGCCTACATGCTAGGCAAAAAACGGAACATCACACCCATGATTGCGATAGTGATCGTAAGATATGCCAACAATCTTGTGTTCATCCAGTCTTTGGTCGGAATGTCTTCGAAGCGACCTTTTAGAAACTGTGTATCCTCGCGGACTCCATCAAGCTTGTTTTGCATGATGCGAATGTCCTGCTCAAGCAGTCCGACACGCTTTTCCATGTCACTATCTCCGCCGCTTGGAGGCTGCCGCGGCGGTTGTCCGGCGCCACTGCCTCCACCAAAATTAGTAGCCGTGTGAACGTTACTCACTATCATCGTCCGCATTAGTTTCTGCTTGGTTAACTCTGCGCACGTGCTCTTTTATGACTTCCGCGAGTTCCAAAGCGTCCTTTATTGAAAGCGATACCGCAACATGCATGTTAGTTTCTAGCCCTGAGAATACTTGCTCGCCGAAGGTCAGACGCATTCTATCAGGCCAAACAGTAACAACAAAACGGTTGGCTAGGATAGTCGGAAGAGAGAGCGCACTATTGAGCTCGGCTCTTGAGGCCTCGTAGTTTTCTTTGTGCGCGCTATCTTCCATTCATCCAACCAATACTGATCGCCATAACTGCATCTTCGTGGTTCGCATCTCAAACGAACACTGGATGTATCTTCGGAAGGGTAGCGCGTCCCAGATGCGTTGTCTACAATCGGGACTCTTGTGACCACTCGCGCAGCCGCGCGACATAGCGCGCCAGCGTGTCGATCTCGAGATTGATGCGGTCACCCAGCTTGGTGTCGCCCCAATTCGTCACCGTCTTGGTATGCGGGATCAGATTGACGCCGAATTCCGCTCCCTCGACCTCGTTGACGGTCAGCGAGGTGCCATTGAGCGCAACCGAGCCCTTGGGCGCGATGAACCCGGCCAGCGCCTCGGGCGCACGGAAGCGCAGCCGCGTGCTGTCACCCTCATCGCGCAAGCCCACGACCTCGGCCACCCCATCGACATGGCCCGAGACGATATGCCCGCCCATCTCGTCGCCCAGACGCAGCGCGCGCTCCAGATTGACGCGCCGCCCCAGCTGCCAGTCGCCCAGATTGGTCTTGGCGACCGTCTCGGCAGAAACCTGCACCTCATACCAGTCCGGCCCCAGCGCCACGACGGTCAGGCAGACCCCGTCAGACGCAATCGACGCGCCAAGATCAATCGCGCCAGTGTCATAGCGCGTGGCGATGCGCGCACGCAGATCGCCCTCCTGCGTCAGTGCGCGGATCTCGCCGATATCAGTGATGATGCCTGTGAACATGCGCGCTCCTTTTGCTGGCTGTGCTCCTGCAGCTAACGCCCTGATGCGCCCTTGGCAAGCGCGCCACAGTCTTGCCCGTTTTATTGTGTAAAACTCTATCCGAGGTCCACGATTGCATTTACCTTTCGTGATAAGAGCAGTGCTATTCTTGCCGATAGCCAAGGAAAAGGCGCAAAAATGCGCGATATGACGGAGAACAGACGCTTCCTGTTTCTGCAGGGGCCGCATGGGTGGTTTTTCAACCGCCTCGCACGGGGGCTGCGCGCCGCCGGGGCAAATGTCTGGCGCGTGGGCTTCAATCAGGGCGATGCGGTCTTCTGGCGCGACAAGACACGCTATATCCCGTTCACTGACACTCTGGCGGATTGGCCCGACCAGTTTCGCGCGCTGGTTGCGCAGCACGCGATCACCGATATCGCGCTTTACGGCGATGTACGCCCGATCCATGCCCGCGCGATCGAGATTGCGCGCGAGCTGGGCCTGACCATCCATGTCTTCGAGGAAGGCTATCTGCGCCCCTATTGGGTGACCTATGAACGCGACGGCGCGAACGGGCATTCGCGGCTGATGCAGCTCGACCTGCCCGAAATGCGCCGCGCGCTGGAAAAATATGACCTCGAACTGCCCGACCCGCCGGCGCATTGGGGCGATATGCGCCAACATATCTTCTACGGCGCGGTCTATCATTTCTGCGTCATGGCGCTGAACCGACGCTACCGCAATTTCCGCCCCCATCGCGACCTGACTGTGGGGCAGGAATTCAAGCTCTATCTCAAACGCCTGTGGCTGATGCCGCTGCATTCGCTGGAACGCCAGATCGCGACCTGGCGGGTGCGCAATGGCGGCTTTCCCTATCATCTGGTGCTGTTGCAACTGGAACATGACTCCAGCTTCCGCGCGCATAGCCCGTTCAAATCGCAGACGGAATTCCTGATGCAGGTCTTTGACGGCTTCGCCAAGGGCGCGCCGCGTCATCATCATCTGGTGATCAAGGCGCATCCGCTGGAAGATGGCCGCGCGCCCATCCGCATGACGATCCGCGCCCTGATCCGCGCGCATGGGCTGGAAGGGCGGGTGCATTTCCTGCGCGGCGGCAAGCTCGCGCGGCTGCTCAATCACGCGCGCTCGGCCGTCACCGTCAATTCCACCGCGGCGCAACAGGTGCTCTGGCGCGGCATGCCGCTGCGCATCTTCGGGCGCGCGGTCTATGACAAACCCGAATTCGTCTCGACCCAACCCATCGACAGGTTTTTCGCCAAACCGGACCGGCCAGACGCGCGGGCTTACCGCGATTATCGCCACTTCCTGCTGGAAACCTCGCAAGTTCCGGGGGGCTATTATTCGATGGGTGGCCGCCGTCAGTTGATGCGGCATCTGGTCGATCTGATGCTGGCCCCAGATGATCCCTACACCGCCCTGATCCGCGGCGACGCGGCACCAAGGCAACAGTTGCGCATGGTGCGCTAGACCCTAACCTCATTCAGCGCTTGGCGTTTTCGCGTCAAAGCTGTATGATTACGATAAAAATAGAGGCATGCCCTTCAACAGGAGCCCGAGCAGTGTTTAAGACCCCCCTTTCCATGGGCCGCCGTGCGGCCCTTATCATTGCCGTTGGCGCATTGGCATCTTGCGCCGTCTCCCGCGACGGCCCGACGAAACGCGAAATCTTCGAGGGCTCGGTGATGCGCTCGGGCGATGCGCATGTCGTGATGGTGAACAAACGCGTCAGCCATGCGGCGAACCGCCCCGAATCCCTGGGCTTCAGCCACGCCCTGCGCTCGGGCGCGCTGATGGGCACGGACACGATCCGTCCCGGCGATATCATTCGCCTGAATGTTTATGAAAACGTCCCCGAAGGTCTGTTGGCCCCCACTGGCAGCAATAACGCGCTGGTCGAGGAATTGCAGGTCGATGATGCAGGCTTCATCTTCGTGCCCTATGCCGGTCGCATCCGCGCGGCTGGCAACACGCCCGACGGGCTGCGCCGTATCCTGACCCGCTCGCTCGATGAACAGACCCCTGATCCGCAAGTGGTCGTCTCGCGCGAATTGGGCGATGGCGCGACTGTGTCGGTGACCGGCGGCGTGAACGCGCAGGGGGTCTATCCGCTGAACCGCGCCTCGAACCGGCTCAGTTCCATGGTCGCGACCGCAGGCGGTATCGCCATCCCGCTGGAAACCGCGCAGGTTCTGGTCACGCGCGGCAGCCGTCAGGACAAGGCCTGGTTGCAGGATATCTTCTCCAATCCTTCGCTCGACATCGCCATGCGTCCCGGCGACCGCATTCTGGTGCGCGAGGACCAGCGCGCCTTCTCCGTGCTCGGCTCGACCGGGGCTGCGAACCGTATGACCTTTGATACGCGCCAGATCTCGGCGATTGATGCGCTGGCCATGGTCGGCGGGCTAGATCCGCTGCGCGCCGACCCCACAGGCGTCTTCATCTTCCGCGATGAAGTGCCGGAAGTGGCGACCGAAATCCTCGGGATCGGCCAGTTCGTGACCGATGTTCGCTTCGTCTATGTGCTGGATCTGACCGCCCCCACAGGCATGTTCAACGCGCGCGATTTCAAGATCCGCGACGGCGACACGATCTTCGTCACTGAAGCCGCGGCCAGCCGTTGGGCGCGCCAGATCGCGTCGCTGACAGGCAGCCTCTCGGCGGCGGCCACGGTGCGCACGCTTGCGCGTGGCAGCGACTGAGCCGACAGGTGACCCAACGGCCCCAAGGCCCGGTTCACGCTTACAATGGCGGGTTTCTGGGCCTTGGCGCGCAGCCACGCCGCATACGCCGGATCATGGCGCTGAGCGGGCTTCCTCTGCGTACAGGCTGGCCCGGCGCGCAGGGGCAGATCGCGGTCTGGGGCCATAGCGCCGCAGCGGCGCGCGGGGCCTGGGTCGCGCGCCAGACGGGCGCGCGGCTGATCCGGCTGGAGGATGCCTTTCTACGCTCGCTCTTTCCCGGTCGCGCGGGCGAACCACCGCTGGGGCTGCTCGTCGATCATACGGGTGTCCATTACGACCCGTCCTGCCCCTGCGATCTCGAAACGCTGCTGGCCACGCATTCCTTCGACGATCATGCGCTGATCGCGCAAGCCCATCAGGGCATGGCGCGCTTCAAACAGGGGCAATTCTGCAAATACGCAGGTTTTGATCCCGATATCGCACCGCCCGCGCCGGGCTATGTGCTGGTCATCGATCAGGTGCGCGGCGATGCCTCGCTGCGCCATGGCGGCCTCGACGGTCCGCTGTCCGAGCATCTCTTTCGCGACATGCTGGTGCAGGCGCAGCTCGATTTCCCCGGTGCGCGGATCGTGATTCGCACGCATCCCGAAACCATGGACGGCCACCGCGCAGGGCATTTCTCGCAGGCCGATGTGACCGGCGATCATATCACGCTGAACACCGCGCCAGTGTCGCCCTGGGAGCTGCTGGAAGGCGCAATCGCCGTCTATACCGTATCCTCGCAACTTGGGTTTGAGGCGATTTTCGCAGGCCATCGCCCCCGCGTCTGGGGGCTGCCATTCTATGCCGGATGGGGCCTGACCGAGGATCAGACCCCCCATCCGCGCCGTCGCCGCAAACTGACCCGCGCGCAGCTTTTCGCCGGTGCGATGCTGCTTTATCCGCGCTGGTATGACCCCTGCCGCGATGCGCTGTGCAGCTTTGACGAGCTGCTCGATCACCTCGAAGCACTGCGCCGGGCCTGGCGCGAGGATCGCCACGGCTATGCGGCCGTGAAGATGCGGCTGTGGAAACGCCCGCATATGCAGGCGTTTTTCGGACGCTGGCAGCGGCTGCGCTTCACGCGCACCCCCGACCCTGCGCGCCCCAATCTGATCTGGGGCACGGCCGCCGCGCCGCCCGGTTTGACGGTCAGGCGCGTCGAGGATGGGTTCTTGCGCTCGCGCGGCCTCGGGGCGGAGCTGACCCCGCCCTTGTCGCTGATCACCGATGATCAGGGGATTTATTTCGACCCCGGCCAGCCCTCGCGGCTGGAGGCGCTGCTGTCAGCCCCTTTGCCCGCAGGCGCCGAGACGCGCGCGGCGCGCTTGCGCCAGCTGATCCGCGACGCAGGCCTGAGCAAGTATAATCTCGGCGGCGCGTCCCCTGATTTGCCGCAGGGTCACCGGATCCTTGTCCCCGGTCAGGTCGAAGATGACGCCTCGATCCGTCTCGGCACCTGCCGCGTCAGCACCAATCTTGCGCTCCTGCAGGCGTGCCGCGCGCAGAACCCCGCGGCCGTGATCCTCTACAAACCGCATCCCGATGTCGAAGCCGGACTGCGCCCCGGTGCCATCCCCGACGCCGAGGCCTTGCGCTACGCCGACATGCTGCTGCCGGATACAGATGCCGCGCAGCTTCTGGCGCAGGTGCAAGAGGTCTGGACCATGACCTCAACCCTTGGCTTCGAGGCGCTGCTGCGGGATGTGGCGGTCACAACCCTCGGCGCGCCCTTCTATGCGGGCTGGGGTCTGACCCGCGATCTGGGCGATATCCCCGAACGCCGCCGCGCGCGCCCCAGTCTTGACGCGTTTGTCCACGCAGCTCTGATCGCCTATCCGCGCTATCTCGATCCGGTCACAGCTCTGCCCTGCCCGCCAGAGATCGCGGCCCTGCGTCTGGCGCAAGGCCAAAGCCACAAACCGCCCCATCTGCGCGCCCTTGCAAAACTGCAAGGGCTCTTCGCCGTCGCGCCGCAGATCTGGCGGCGCTGAGCAGATCAGTCGTTGATCAGACGGCTGACAACGATGGTGACTTCGGGGCGCTTGCCGAGTTCTTCCATCACCACCTGACGCACGATGCGGCGCATCCCGTCATTGAGCTTGTCATCATCGGCCATGATCTTGTGCCCGGCGCGGCTGATGAAATCTTCCAGCTCCGCCTCGATGATCTCGTTGAGCATCTCGCCATTGCGCCCTTGCGACTTCAACCCCGCAATCTCGGCCCAGGGCGCGCCAAGCGCTTCGTTTTCCTCGTCCAGGATCAGCGTCACGAAAACATGCCCGCCAAGCGCCATGCGGATGCGGTCGCGGATGATCCCGTCGCTCGATCCCACCAGCCGCGCGCCGTCCAGATAGACCCGCCCGGTCTCGATCTCATCGACCAGAACCGGCACATCGCCTGTCAGATCGCAGACCGACCCATTCGGCACCACCAGCGCGCGATGCCCCGAGGCAATCGCCAGTT
>SKIM01000282.1 GCA_007116445.1 Natronohydrobacter sp. | reverse complement strand
GATGCGCGCGGGCGCGACCTGCTGGCTGAAATGGAGTAACTCCATGTGCGTCGCGGGCGCAGGTCAGGCCGTCACAGGCGCGGACAGGTCCGGCTTCAGCACCAGCCGTCTACAACTTTCGTTGCGTATCGCGGCAGGTTGAAATGAGGTAGCGTCCAAGGTCTGTCACTTGCGAACGGAGGACATGCAATGACCTGGAAGACCCCTGAAATCAAGGAAATCGCCTGCGGGATGGAAATCAACATGTATGGCCCGGCCGATGATGATCGCCGGGATGATGACACTCTGTTCTGATCCGGTCACGGCACTGCATGGAAATCTGCATCCTGGGTGCCGGCGCAGGAGGGGGATTGCCGCAATGGAATTGCGGATGCCCCCTCTGCGCAGCGGCCCGAGCGGGCGAGATTGCGTCCATGACGCAATCGTCCATCGCCCTGTCCGGTGACGGGCAGACTTGGGCGGTGATCAATGCCTCGCCCGATATCCGCGTGCAACTGGCGGCCACGCCGAGACTGCATCCGCAATCGTTACGCGGCTCACCCGTTCAGGCCGTGATCCTGACAAACGCGGATCTCGACCATATCGCAGGGCTGCTGACCTTGCGCGAGAAAACCCCGTTCACGGTTTTTGCGACGCAGGCGATTCTCGATGTGATTGCAAGCAATGCGGTCTTTGCCGCGCTCGACCGGGAACTTGTGCGCTTCACGCCGATCACGCTCGACCAGCCCTTCACCCCGATACCCGGTCTGGAGATCACGCCCTATGCTGTTCCGGGCAAGGTCGCGCTGTTTCTGGAGACGGAGGATCTGGACCTGCAGGCTATGGGCGAACAGACCATCGCGCTGCGCATTGCGCAAAGCAAGGGCATCGCCCATTACATCCCCGGCTGCGCGCTGGTGCCCGATTGGCTGGTGGAGAAATTGTCTGACGCTGATCTGCTGTTTTTCGACGGGACCGTGTTCCAGAATGACGACATGGCCCGCAGTGGGACCGGTGCCAAGACCGGCAGCCGCATGGGCCATATCGCCATGACCGGCCCCGAGGGCAGTCTCGCGCGGCTGTCACATCTGCCCGCGCGCAAGGTCTATACGCATATCAACAACACCAACCCTGTGCTGATGCCCGACAGCCCCGAGCGCGCGGAAATCGCGCGCGCGGGATGGGAGATCGCGCAGGACGGACAGGAGTATCAGCTGTGACGATCCATCTCGACCCGCCAGACCTGTTCGAAGCCCGGCTGCGCCAGATCGGCGCGGATCAGTATCACGACCGCCACCGCTTCCACGTTCGGCTGCATTCTGGCCAATGCGCTGCGGATGAGGTGCGCGCCTGGGTGATCAACCGCTGGTATTACCAGTCGCGCATCCCGCTGAAAGACGCGGCTTTCATGTCGCGCTGCACCGACCCCGACCTGCGCCGCATCTGGCGTAGCCGGATCGAGGACCATGATGGCGGCGTCGATCAGGGCGGCGGTCTGCGCCGCTGGCTGAAACTCGCTGCCGCCGTGGGGCTTGACCCCGATTATGTCGCCTCGGGCGCAGGCGTGATGCCCGCCACGCGCTTCTCGGTCGATGCCTATGTGCGCTTCGTGCGTGATGCGCCGCTGATCGCCGCCATGGCGTCGAGCCTGACCGAGATGTTCGCGCCTGCGATCCATACCAATCGCATCGAGGGGCTTCTGAAGCATTACGATTTCGCCAATGCCGATTCGATCAGCTATTTCCGCCACCGCTTGAACGAGGCCCCGAAGGACGTCGATTTCACCCTGCGCTGGGTCATGGCCCATGCCCGCAGCCGCGCGGATCAGGATATGGCGGTGGAGGCCCTGCGCTTCAAGACCGAAGTGCTCTGGGCGCAGCTTGATGCGCTGTGGCATGGCTATGTCGAAGGTCATATCCCGCCCGGTGCCTGGCAGCCACATGAGGGGCTGGCATGAGCGTGCCTGTCCTGCCGCGCGGCGTGCGACTGCATGATGACCGCGTGCGCAATTGCAAGGTGCTTCTGGGGCCAGAGCGCGCGCTGATACTTGATGAAACCGGAACGGCGATCCTCGCGGCGGTCGATGGGAGGCGCAGCATTGATCAGATCGCCGCGGATCTCGCGCAGCGCTACAGCGCGCCGCTGGAGGCCGTGCGCCCTGATGTCACCAACTTCCTCGGCGACCTTGCGAAACGGAGGCTCGTTGATCTTGTCTGACATCCCCGCCCCCATCGCGCTACTGGCCGAGCTGACGCATCGCTGTCCGCTGTCGTGCCCCTATTGCTCGAACCCGCTGGAAATGGTGCGCGGCGCGCAGGAACTGCCGACCGAGGTCTGGGCCGATGTCTTCGCGCAGGCCGCAGCGCTTGGCGTGTTGCAGCTGCATCTCTCGGGCGGCGAGCCTGCCGCGCGGCGCGACCTGCCGGAACTGGTGAAAGCGGCGCGGGAGGCGGGGCTCTATGTGAACCTGATCACCTCGGGCATCGGCCTCACGCCCGCGCGTCTTGACGCGCTTGAGGCCGCCGGGCTTGATCATGTGCAACTGTCGTTGCAGGGGGTGAATGCGCAGAGCGCGGACAAGATCGGCGGCTACAAGGGCGGGTTCGACCGCAAGATGGGGCTGGCGGGGCTGATTGCAGAGCGTGGCCTTGCGCTGACGATCAACGCGGTCATGCATCGCAGCAATCTCGACGATCTGCCGCGCATGATCGAGATGGCCCGCGAGCTGGGCGCCCGCCGGATCGAGATCGCCTGCGTGCAATTCTACGGCTGGGCGCTGAAGAACCGCGCCGCCCTGCAACCGACGCGCGCTCAGGTGGATGAAGCCAAGGCGATTGTCGCCTCGGCCCGCGCCGATCCTGCGGAGCGGCTGGTCATCGATTTCGTGCCGCCCGACTATTACGCCGATTACCCCAAGGCGTGCATGGGCGGCGGCTGGGGCAGCACCGGTCTGAACATCGCGCCCGATGGCACGGTCCTGCCCTGTCACGCGGCGCAGACCATGACGCATCTGCAGTTTCCGAATGTCCAGACGACCCCACTGCGCGAGATCTGGTATGGCAGCGCGGCCTTCAACGCCTATCGCGGCGATGACTGGATGGCGGAGCCCTGCCGCTCCTGCCCGCGCAAGGCGGTCGATCATGGCGGCTGTCGTTGTCAGGCGCTGGCGCTCACAGGCGATGCAGCAGCGACCGATCCTGTCTGCCGCAAATCCCCAGACCGTGCGAAGGTGGATGCCCTGCTCGCTGAAGGGGACGCGAAGGGGCCTGCGGACTGGGCCTATCGCATATCCCCTGTCTGAGCCGGGGCGTCGCGGCGGGCATCGCTGTGTTCAGACCGCCGCCCCGCCAGTCTTCGCTGCTCTGGTGGGCCGCGTGCCGACGGGGCTGACGCGCCTCTCAGAAGTCGAAACGCACCCCCTGCGCAAGTGGCAGCGCGTCGGAGTAATTGATCGTGTTCGTTGCGCGCCGCATATAGGCTTTCCACGCGTCCGAGCCGCTCTCGCGCCCGCCGCCGGTTTCCTTCTCGCCGCCGAACGCCCCGCCGATTTCCGCGCCGGACGGCCCGATATTCACATTCGCAATCCCGCAATCGGAGCCTGTGGCCGACAGAAACGTCTCGGCCTCGCGCAGGTCGCGCGTGAAAATGCACGAAGACAGCCCCTGCGGCACGCCGTTTTGCAGCGCTATCGCCTCCTCCAGCGTCTCATAGCCCACGACATAGAGGATCGGCGCGAAGGTTTCCGTGCGCATGATGGCGCTTTGCGCAGGCATCTCGACAATCGCGGGCCGCGCATAGGCGCCGCCTGCGACGCCCGGCGCGGCCTCGCCGCCATGAACTGTGCCACCCTCGGCCCGCGCGCGCGCCAACGCCGCTTGCATCCGCTCCAGCGCAGCAGAGTCAATCAGCGGGCCGACCAGCGTTCCCTCCGCGCGCGGATCACCAATCGGCAGGCTGGCATAGGCCGCGGCCAGCTTTGCGACCAGATCGGCGCGCAGGCTTTCATGCACGATCAGGCGGCGCAGCGAGGTGCAGCGCTGACCGGCCGTGCCCACAGCGGAAAAGACGATGGCCCGCACGGCCATATCCAGATCGGCGGACGGCGCCACGATCATCGCGTTATTGCCGCCCAGTTCAAGGATCACCCGCCCGAACCGCTCCGCCACCTTTGGCGCGACCGCGCGGCCCATCCGTGTCGAGCCCGTGGCGGAAACGAGCGGCACGCGGGGGCTGCTCACCAGCGCATCCCCCAGCTCGGCCCCGCCTATGGCCAGTTGCACCAGCCCTTCAGGCGCATCGCCGAAGCGTTCCAGCGCGCGGGTCATTGCAGCCATGGTCGCCAGTGCCGTCAGCGGGGATTTCTCCGACGGCTTCCAGATCACCGGATTGCCGCAAACCAGCGCCAGCGCCGCATTCCAGGACCAGACCGCGACCGGGAAGTTGAAGGCGGTGATGACCGCGACCGGCCCTAGCGGGTGCCAGGTCTCCATCATTCGGTGGCCGGGCCGCTCGGAAGCGATGGTCAGCCCGTAAAGCTGGCGCGACAGGCCGACTGCGAAATCGCAGATGTCGATCATCTCCTGCACTTCGCCCAGCCCCTCAGACGTGATCTTGCCCGCTTCCAGCGTCACTACAGCGCCCAGCGCGTCCTTGGCTGCGCGCAATTCTTCGCCCAGAAGTCGCACCAATTCGCCCCGACGCGGGGCAGGCGTCTGGCGCCACCCGGCAAAAGCGGCCTCGGCGCGCTCGATCATCGCCGCGACATCCGCGGGGCGGGTCTGGCGGAGCTGCGCGATTTCGGCCCCGTCGATGGGGCTGGTGACGATCAGATCTCCGCCCTGTATCTGATCGGCAGTCAGGCCAGCGGCTTTCAGGCTCGGGTGCAGGGTCATGGGGGTCTCCTTGCTGTGATCATGCTCCGTCTGACGGGGCTTTGGCACAGCCAATCACGTTTCCAGTGGCAGGCCAACCCCATCCAGCCTGCGCTCCAGAGCGGCAAGCAAAAGCCCGGCGCAGGGCCGGGCTTTGCGATCTGTCCTGAAAACAGCTTTTACTGCGCTTCGGACAATTCGTTGAATGCCGCCGTGAAACCCATCAGCGACATGTTCAGATCGACGCGCTGATCGGGTGCGGCCACGGGCACCAGCGTCCATGTCGCACGCGCGCCCCGGCGGAAGGCATCGACCTCTGCTGCCGTAAAGCCGACGCGGGCGATACACCCGATTGCCGTGCAGAAGGTGAAGGGGTAGCGCTTGGCCTCGCCACCGTCGACCTGCTTGACCAATTGCGCGGTCAGCAGCGTTTCAAGTGGCGTCAGGATCGTTGCGCCTGCCACAGCTTCGCCCCCGGCAGGAAGGGGGAAGATCGAGATCTCGGCTGTCGCATTGCCTTCGGCATCGCGCAGCAACTGATACATCTGACACGGATCATCCTGATCAGGCACACGGACGCAGACCAGTTCCCAATCGCCATGGGTCGCGCCGACATAGCTGTCACCATCCCCATCCGGGGTGATCACTTCGCCGGTCGAAAGCCCCAGAGCCGGGTTTTCGGAATTGGCTTCCGGCGCATCGGCGGTCTGCGCGCTGCTCTGCGTGGCCAGAATCAGAAAGGCGGCAAGGCCAGCGCTGAGCGGGGTGAGAAAAAGACGTTTCATGCGGATATCCTTTGGCTGCTCGACCAGATCGCGGCGTTGGTAGCATGACGTCCACAGCGTGTCAGTCGAAAAAGCGCCGGATCATGTGCTTGCGCCCGCACTCTGGAGATACGTTTGCGTGAGCAGATTGTGTGCAATCTGGCGGGTTCCATCGGCCGCCAAAAAAGAAACAAGGGCCAGTTGACCCTTGGTTCCGTATTCTTTTTATTTTCGCTCCCTGCCGGACTGGCCGACGTATTGGGCCGAACGCTAGGCGGAAAAATACGATGCGTCAACATTTAAATCGAAGGCATGATCAGCGCTGCCTCAGTGCAAAAAGGCTGCGCCTTGCGGCGCAGCCAGTCGGACAGGGAGGTTATGCCCGGCCAGGGAGGAGGAGCCGGACATGGTGTAAAGATACGCGCAGATTGGTTAAGATTCGCTTTCCATTCCATGAGTGACTGATTTACGCTCGGGTCGCTGCGTTTTAGGCGGGTAAATCATCATCTTGCGGGGGTGCCGATGACTGAAAGAGATCCAGCGATTTTCGTGGGCGCGGGCGGCGAAAGCCAGCGTGTGCCGCAGCTTCTGCCCCTGCGCTACGGCAACCGCCACGGATTGATCGCTGGCGCGACCGGCACGGGCAAGACCATCACCATGCAGATCCTGGCCGAGGAATTCTCCAATGCAGGCGTGCCGGTGTTTCTGACCGATATCAAGGGCGATTGCGGTGGCATGGCGCTGCCGGGCACGCCGCGCGGCGGACTGGAGCGGCGCGCCGAGGCGATCGGCATGGAGGGCTACAGCTACCGCGAAAGCCCGGTGATCTTCTGGGATTTCTTCGGCGAACACGGCCATCCGGTGCGCGCGACTGTCGCCGAACTCGGCCCGCTGCTGCTATCGCGCATGCTCGATCTGACCGAGGCGCAGGAGGGCGTGATCAATGTCGCCTTCCGCATTTCCGATGACGAGGGGCTGCCGATCCTCGATCTCAAAGACTTGCGCGCGATGCTGAATTTTCTGGGCGAGAACCAGCGCGAGATTTCCCGGCAATACGGCACTGTCACGACCGCGAGCATCGGGGCGATCCAGCGCAAGCTTCTGGTGCTCGAAAATCAGGGGGCAGTGCAGTTTTTCAGCGAACCGGCGCTGGAGCTTGGTGATTTCATGCGTGCGGCCCCGGATGGGCGTGGCTATGTCTCGATCCTGCATGCTGAGCGGCTGATGCGCACGCCGCAGCTTTACGCGACCTTTCTGCTCTGGCTGTTGAGCCAGCTTTTCGAGGAGCTGCCCGAGGTGGGTAATCCCGACAAGCCGAAGCTCGTGTTCTTCTTCGACGAGGCGCATCTCTTGTTCAACAACGCGCCGCGCGCGCTGGTGGAAAAGGTCGAGCGCGTGGCGCGGTTGATCCGCTCCAAGGGGGTAGGCGTCTATTTCGTGACGCAGAACCCTGATGACGTGCCCGAGACCGTGCTGGGCCAGCTGGGCAACCGTGTGCAGCACGCGCTGCGCGCCTTCACGGCGCGTGACCAGCAGGCGCTGCGCCGCGCGGCCCAGACCTATCGGCCCAATCCGCGCTTTGATATCGGGGACGCGATCCGTGATGTGGGTGTGGGCGAGGCCGTGACCTCGTTTCTGGAGGACAGGGGCAATCCGGGCATGGCCGAGCGCACGCTGATCCGCCCGCCATCATCGCAAATGGGGCCGATCGAGGATGGGCAGCGCCAGATGCTGATGCTGCGCTCGCCGGTGGCGGGGAAATACGAGACGCTGATCGACAGCGACTCGGCGCATGAGATGCTGGCGCGCCGCGCTGAGGCGGTCGCGCGCGAGGCGGAAGCGGCATTGCAGGCGATCGAGGCCGAGAAGGAGCGCGCGCGCGAGTTCAATGCCGCGCGGCGCTACGAGCCTGCGGCGCGCCCGGCCCCGCGCGCGAGCACGCGCGCGCCTG
>SKIM01000360.1 GCA_007116445.1 Natronohydrobacter sp. | reverse complement strand
CGTCCGGTCCGTCCTGCGGCGCGGTGGCGAACAGGCAGAACGAGATATGCCGCCAATCGGGGTTTTCGGGGGGGGGGGTGAAGCCAAGTTGCGCATTGGCCGCCGCAGTGATCCGCGCGCCCAGAACGGCGATGTCGCGGGCTTCATGCGCGGCCATTTCCAGCCCCAGCCCACCTGCATCGACCACCCCGAAACTGTCACCGCCATAGGCCGTATCGACGCGCAGACGGCCGATGCCCTCGACCTGCAACTCGGCGTCCATCTGGCCCGCAAAAGACGCCACATTGCGCACGAAAATCCGCTGCGCCTTGCCATCTGCACATTCGGCGCGCACATGGATCAGCCCGCCGGGGGCTTCCAGAACCATATGGGTTTCAGGCTCCTGCATTTCGATGATGCCAGTATCCAGCAGCACCGTCGAGACGCAGATCGAATTCGAGCCTGACATGGGCGGGGTATGTTCCGGCTCCATGATGATGAAGCCCATCTGCGCGCGCGGATCCTTGGGGGGGCACGAGCAGATTGACATGGCGAAACACCCCGCCGCGCGGTTCATTCGGCACGAAATCGCGCAAGGCGCCGTCCTGATGGATCCAGCGCGCCTGTTCCCACAGCGTGGCCCCCGGCGGCGGCGCCACCCCGCCTGTGATCATATCGCCCACTTCGCCCTCGGCATGGCAGCCGACAATCTGGATGGACCGTATCGAGCGCATCAGCTGCCCCCCTGCATGGCGCTTGCGCCTGTGCTCTGCGCGAAACCTGTCATGGCACTCTTCTTGCGTGATGATCTGTGGGCAGACGCGGCCCTGCGCCTGTCGGCGGCCTTATGCTGCACCTATACCCGCGGCATAGGGATCACCCGGGGCGAAATGCAGCCTGGCTTCGGCCGTGACCCAGGCGCGACCGCAGATCGTGGGGATGATCCCCCCGTTTTCACCCATTTCATAGTGCAGCGTGTATGTGCTGCCGATGATGCTTTTCTGCACCCATGGCGTGCCGGGCTTCAGCTTTCCGTCGGCGGCCAGACAGGCCAGCAGCGCCGATGTGCCTGTGCCGCAGGGCGAGCGGTCATAAGCGCCACTGGGACAGAGCACGAAATTACGCGCATCGGCCCCGTCGCAAGGACCAAGCAGGATCACATGATCAATCCACGCACCACCTTTGCCGGTCCAGCCCTGATCCTGCAGCGCCTGCCGGGTGCGCAGGGTCGCATCGGTCAATTGGCGGATATGTCCCGGCTCCAGGGCGCAAGGCAGATCGCGGGTGATGAAGAACCAGTTGCCGCCCCAGGCGATATCGCCTGTGACCGGGCCAAGTCCCGGCACCGCAACTGTGACCGCCTTGTGCAGCCGGTAGCTTTCGACATTGGTGATGCTGGCGTCATGATCGGAATGCAGATCGACCGTCACCCCCCCTACGGGCGTTTCCAGCCGGTGCCGCCCCGGCCCGATCTGCCCCAGATGCGCCAGCGTGATGGCAGTCCCGATCGTGGCATGTCCGCACATGCCCAGATTTCCGGCGGCGTTGAAATAGATCACCCCGGCCACAGAGTCCGGCCGGAGCGGCGGCACCAGAAGCGCGCCGACCATGGCCTCCGCCCCGCGCGGCTCGCAGATCACCGATTTGCAGAAATCACCATGGTCCCGCGCCAGCCGCGCGGCGCGCTCGGCCATGCTGCCCTTGCCCAGTTCTGGCCCGCCCGAGAGGATGACGCGCGTCGGCTCGCCCTCGGTATGGCTGTCGATCACGCGCATTGCAGATCCGGCTCCAGCTGCTGCGACCAATCCGCATACCAGCGCTGGAACAGATCGAGCTGCGCCTGCGCAAAGCCGCGCTGGTTGGGGCTGAGCTGATCCGTCGGGTTGATATTGAGCGCATATTCCTGCGCGCCAAGACAGGTCAGCAGGAATTTGTAATAGAGCACCAGATCCACGCCTTCATCGAAAGAGGACAGCACCGCCATCGCCTGATCCAGCTCCTGCGCCCGCAGCCGCGCACGCGCATCCCCACCAGCGGCCCTGCGCGCCAGATCGGCCAGATGCAGCACCTCGCGCGGCAGCACATTCCCGATCCCCGTGATCGCACCGCAGGCCCCGTAATTCACAATCCCCTCGACGACCATCGTATCGACGCCGACCATCAGCCTGACATCCGAATCCTGACTGGTGATGAATTCCGCTGCCTGGCGCAGCCCTGCACGGCCGCCGAATTCCTTGAAGCCGACCAGATTGGGATGCTCCGCACGCAAGGCAAAGAACAGATCGGGACCGGTCGAATACCCATAATAGGGGCTGTTATAGATCACCGCCGGAAGATCGGGCGCAGCGGAGAGAATGGCCTTGAAATGGTGGCGCTGTGCGGCGACCGAGGTGCCCCGCGACAGCACCCGCGGAATGACCATCAGCGCCTGCGCGCCGACCTTGGCGGCATGGGCAGCATGGGCCACGGCGCTGGCCGTGTTCACAGCCCCTGTGCCCACCATGACCGGCACCCCGGCCGCAACGAGCCGGGCCACGCCCGACATCCGGTCAGCGTCGCTGATCAGCGGCCAGTCGCCCATCGACCCGCAATAGACCACGCCCGACATGCCTGCTGCCATCAGGGCCTGCCCCTTGCGCACAAGCGCATCATGATCCGGGCTGTGATCGGATCGGCAGGGTGTCATCAGCGCAGGAAGGCAGCCGTCGAGGATCTCTGTGTTCATGCGGGGTCCGTTTCGGTGATGCTTCACGTCACATCAGCCTACAGACTGAGGATCTGGTTTCAACACAGATCGACCGCCTGCGCCTTTCCGCCCCCGGCACCGCGCCCGTCAAACGAAGCGGGGGCGCGTGCAGCCCCCGTCAGTTGCGTCTCAGCCGATGATCAGGCGCCCATCGAGCCGCGCGCCGCTGGCTTCCGAAATGCCGCCCAGTTCGCGGATATGGGCAATGATCTCATTGCGATAGACCAGCCCGGTATGGCTGTAATCCAGCCCGCGCAGATCCATCCCCGGCAATTCCCCAGGCACCCCTGCCACGATCGGCTGGCCGTTCCAGGCTTCGGCAAAAGCCCCAAGCTGGACATAGGTATTGACCGCAATCGAGAAACGCTCGTGGCGCAGGTCATCCAGCGGCTGGCCCAGAAGGGTGATATCAACCGCGCGCGCCTGCGTGGCATCGGCACCCGGCACGATGCGATAGCGCAGCCCGCCGGAGAAATGCAGAAACCCGCGCGAAACGAAACCTGACAGATCCATCTCTGCCGCCTCGTCTTCGCGCACCAGCCGATGCGCATTCGACTGCAACATCTCGGCGATCTGCGCACCGGTCATACTCGCCACATGCACCTGATCGGCATAGGGCATCACCGCATACCAGTCGCCAAAGCTGAGCGGGCCATGTTGCAGTCCGGTGATGATGGCCGTCGCGTTGAACAGCGCCAGATCGACAGGGCCTTGCGGAAATGTGCGCGACCGCGCGACCAGCGCATCATTCATGAAGTTCAGAAGCGCTGTCTCACGGCTGTATCGGTCGGCGATGACGCGCTCAGGCAGGACATCGGCGTCATCGGCAACAACGCCGATGGTTTCGGCCAGCTTCTCGTCCAGCGCAGCGATCAGCGGGGCGACGACCCGCGCTTCGAACGCCTGGTCGAAATCGGCATCGGTTTCCAGATTTGCCGCACGCGGATCATCCGCCGCGATCCGGTTGTCGCGCGGCTTGACCGGATGCAGGCCGACATGGGTGAACCAGCCCTGCCGCCCACCATTGGCGCGGATCGACATGGCGACCTCGCCCAGATAGCGACCATTGGCATCCGCCTGGGTCATCAACACGCCTTCCATCACATTGTCAGGGTCAATGCCTTCGGCATTCAGCGCCGTGTGACTATGCCCGCCGATCAGCACCACCGGCTTTTCGGTCAGCCTGCCGGCTGCTTCGGCAATGTCGAAATCACCCTCGCCGATCAGCCGTGCGGCACCTGCCTTGCCCGTGCGGTGCTGGCCCGAACCGTAGCCGCAATGCGACAGGATCACCACAACATCGCAGATCTCGGCCAGCGCGGGCACGATGTTGCTGACCGCAGCGATGGGGCTGGCCACCTGCATGCCCGGATCATCGGGCTGGCCAGTGCGGGTGTCGATCTGGGTGGTCAGGCCGATGAAACCGACACGCAAGCCTTTCGCCTCCAACACAGCCGCAGCGACATAATCGCGGTCGCGTGCCAGATGCTGCGAGCCGTGGACATTGGCGGTCAGGACCGGAAAGGCCGCGTCGGCCTCGATCCCGATCCGCAGCATCTCGGCGCCGCGGTCGAATTCGTGGTTGCCCAGAACCGCGATATCGACCCCCGCAGCAGAGGCCGCGCGATAGCCTGCATCGGCCACGAACTCTTCGGGTGCCCAGCCCAGCAACTCGTCAAAGACCGACCCTGTGTGGTCGTCACCCCCTGAGACGAAGAACACGACCTCATCCTCGGCGGCAGCGGCGCGCACGGCATTTACCTTCTGCACCATCTGGCTGAGCCGGTGGGTATCGCCGCGCGTGGCGTGCATCTCGGTGATGTGGTTGTGCAGATCATTGAAATGCATCAGCCGCAGCACGCGGCGTTCACCATCGGCCAGCGCCGGGGCAGGCACAGGGTTGGCGGCCTCGGTCACGATCGTGCGGATCGGCCCGGCCAGCGCATCGCCTTTCAACAGAAAGAGCCGCTCGGCAGCGCCGGCAGGATTGGGGCTGGACGGCACCATCAGAAGCTCGCCCGCGCCCGCCTGCGCAGCGACACGAAAGGCGATCAGTGGGGTTATGGCCGCAGCGGCCGTCGTGGCCAGGAAATTGCGCCGTGACAGCGAGAAGCCAGAACTGAGCATCGTCGAAACCTTCTTTCATGCATTCACAGGCTCGATAGGTGGTCTTCACGACGGCTTCATGACAGGTCTGAGAGGAGTGCGCCTTGCGCGGCGGATCTGCAGTTCAACCCGGCTGCGCCCTGACACCGCCTTGCGCGCTAAGCCCCATGGCGCTGCGGGCAGGTGTGGCTCGCAGGGGGGGGCCAGACCCGCCAAGGCCAGATCAGCAACGCGTCTTTCGGGCGCGGGCGCGCCGCCAGTGCCTGTTGCGCAGGAAAATGCCGGTTTTGCGCTTAAAACATGCGACACCAACACACTGGAGCAGGATGCGCGCTGCCTGCTCTAGGATGCAGCCTCAAGCATCGGATCACCCAAACGCGCCAGCCGCAGCGCAGCCTGGCGCGCGATCGCCTGCAGCAGCGCCTTGCGGCGCGCCCCGGCCAGGACAGCGGGCGCGGGCATCTGCACAATCTCGGCTCCGTAACTGTCGCCAAGCATCAGGCCGCCCCCCTCTGGCAGCAGATCGAGCGGAAAATCCGGCCCCACAGCCCAGAAGAACCGGTCACACCAGGGCAGATAGCCCTGCCATTTGCGATCTGACTGAAAATCCGCGCGACTGGATTTGCATTCGACGATCCAGATTTCGCCTTTCGGGCCAAGCGCGATCACATCCACCCGCAGCCCCCGCGCGGGGATGAATTCGGTCAGCGGCGCAAATCCCATCCCCGCCAGCGCGCGGCAGACGCCGCGTGCAAGGCCCTGCCCCGGTCTGATCATGTCACGTTCTGCCCCGGTCATGGGATGATGGTGAACATATGCAGAACACTTGTCAAGCAAATCTGCGCCCTTGCAGCGCCTGTCCCTGCGCCCTATCTGTGGGTCAGGCAGGTGCTGCTCTTCGCGTGTGTTGGCCCTTTTCCAGTGGCCGATAAGCATCTCCGAGGGAGCTGGCTCTGGCAGGGTCCTGGCCTTGTTATCTGGCGCCCACCTGATTAACTCAGGCTCTCGGGAAATTCACGCCGCCACGGTTGCTGCGGGCCTGCCGCCCTTCCCCGCCGCGCGCATCGAGTCGCACTGGCACCAGATCCTGATCGCGAATCGGTGTGCCGCGATCATCGTCGTCATCATCGTCATCTTCATAGCCCATCCGCATGATCCGAATGGCGAATTGCACCCCTGCAAAGACAAGCCCGTTGAAAAAGAAGATCAGAAACAACCCCAGCAGCCCGTCATTCGAGCCGAAAACCAGACGTTTCAGATTGCCAATATCGTAATAGACCAGAATAGCCGTGAAAACCGCCGACAGGGCGAAGCCGATCAGGACTTGCTGGATGTAGAGTTTTATCAGTTTGGGCATGACGGGCATCCGTTCCATCCAGCTGCAGTATGTTGACACATAGAGGCATTATGACACGAAACAACCGCGCAATCGTTAACGCTACAGTTTGTCGCGGCGAAAGGCGGCTGAAACAGATGTGATGTCGCTTTCAGCAGGTGCACATTGCCTGCCCGCGCGCTAGATCAAACCCACGCGCAGCATGAGAAAGAACACAACCGTGATCGTGATCGAACATGGGCCACAGGGTCGCCCGGTCCACTTTGACGCTCCGCGCCGCTGGCTGGTGGCCGAGCGGCAGGCGGATGTCCTGCCAGTGCTCGACGCGGCCGAGGCGGCGCGCCGCGCCGGGGCCTGGGTGGCGGGCTATCTCGCCTATGAGGCCGGTTTTGCGATGGAACCGCGCCTGACCGCGCTGGATCGCGGGTCAGGCGCACCGCTGATCTGCCTTGGCGTCTTTGATGCGCCCGGCCCGGCCGATCCCGTGCTGCAGCGCGCCGCGACGACAGCAGAGGCCACGACACTGGCCCCGCTCGCGCCGGGCATCAACCGCGCCGCCTATGATCGCGCCTTTGCGCAGCTGCAAGATTTCCTCGCAGCGGGCGATTGCTATCAGGTCAATCTGACCTTCCCGGTGCACACAAGACTGACCACAGGCACGCCGCTGGGCCTCTACGGGGCGCTCAGGGCGCGCCAGCCCGTTGGCTTCGGGGCCTATCTGGACCTGCCCGACGGGCGCGTCATCGTCTCGCGCAGCCCAGAACTTTTCTTCCGGCTGACCGATAACATCCTTGAAAGCCGCCCGATGAAGGGCACCGCGCCGCGCAGTGGTGATGCGGTGCAGGATGCGCAGCTGAAAGCCGCGCTGGCGGCCAGCGAGAAGGTGCAGGCGGAAAACCTGATGATCGTCGACCTCTTGCGCAACGATATCGGACGGATCAGCGAAATTGGCTCGGTGCGGGTGCCGGAACTTTTCGCGATTGAGAGCTACGCCACTGTGCATCAGATGAGCAGCCGGATTCAGGGCCGACTGATCGCCGGGGCGGGGCTGCCCGAGATCATGGCCGCGCTGTTTCCCTGTGGCTCGGTCACGGGTGCCCCGAAAATCCGCGCCATGCAGATCATCGCCGCGCTGGAGCCGCATCCGCGCGGGGCCTATTGCGGCGCGATTGGCTGGGCGGCGCCGGATGGTGATCAATGCTGGTCCGTGGCGATCCGCAGCTTGCAGATCGACGCACAGGGCGCGATCCTGGCCAATGTCGGCGGCGGGGTCGTGCAGGACAGCACGGCCGAGGGCGAATGGGAGGAAGCGCTGTGGAAGACGCGCTACGCGCAGGCGCTGGTGACGACAGCCTGCGTCTGATCGAGACGATGCTCTGGGACGGGGCGCAGGCCCCG
>SKIM01000295.1 GCA_007116445.1 Natronohydrobacter sp. | reverse complement strand
TAGAACGCCCCTTCCGGTACAGGGCATTCCACCCCTTCAGCGGCGTTCAGCATTTCGACCACCAGATCGCGCCGGCGCTGGAACAAGGCGTTGTTGGTCGCGATATAGTCCTGCGGCCCGGTCAGCGCCTCGACTGCCGCCCATTGGCTCACCGAGCTGGGGTTCGAGGTCGATTGCGACTGGATCTTGCCTATCGCCTTGATGATCTCGACCGGTCCGGCCGCATAGCCGATCCGCCAGCCCGTCATCGCATAGGCCTTGGACACTCCGTTGACGGTCAATGTCCGGTCATAGAGGGCCGGTTCGACCTGTGCAGGCGTGCAGAACTTGAAATCGTCATAGACAAGATGCTCATACATGTCGTCCGACATCACCCAGACATGGGGATGGCGCAGCAAGACATCCGTCAGCGCCTTCAACTCGTCCCAGGTGTAGCCCGCGCCCGTCGGGTTGGAGGGCGAATTGAAGATCAGCCATTTGGTCTTTGGCGTGATCGCGGCCTCCAGCGCTTCGGGCGTCAGCTTGTAGGCGGTCTTGGCCGTGGCTTCCGCGATGACGGGCTCGCCGCCTGCGAGCAGCACCATATCGGGGTAGCTGACCCAATAGGGCGCGGGGATCACCACCTGATCGCCGGGGTTCAGCGTGGCCATCAGCGCATTATAGAGCACTTGCTTGCCGCCAGTGCCGACCGTCACCTGCGCGGGGCTATAGTCCAGCCCGTTATCCCGCTTGAACTTCGCGCAGATGGCTTTTTTCAGCTCCGGGATGCCGTCGACGGGGGTGTATTTCGTTTTCCCCCCATCAATCGCCGCTTTTGCGGCATCCTTGATATTGGCGGGCGTGTCAAAGTCAGGCTCACCGGCGCCGAGGCCAATGACATCCTTGCCCGCAGCTTTCAGCTCTGCGGCCTTGGTGGTCACCGCGATCGTCGGTGACGGCTTGACGCGGGACAGCGTGTCGGAAAGGAATGCCATTTGGATAACTCCAGTTTGTAACTCGGGCGCATGTTTCATATGGTGCAGGCACAAGTCGTTCAAGCATAATCAAAACCTGAGAGGCGTGATATGACGGAAACATCAGCGAGTACGGATTGGTATTCGGGCGACCATGCGACCTTTGGCGACCGGCTGACAGCGGCGCGCGAGGCACAGGGGCTGGACCAGGCGACGCTTGCACGCAGGCTGGGGGTGAAGCTCAAGACGATCGAGGGCTGGGAAAACGACAACTCAGAGCCGCGTGCAAACAAGCTGCAGATGGTGGCAGGGCTGCTGAATGTCTCGATCCGCTGGCTTCTGACCGGCGAGGGTGAAGGGCTGTCAGAGCCTGCAAGCGAAGAGGAGCTGGCCGCTGATGCTGCTGCGCTGCTGACCGACCTGCGCAGCATGCGCCAGCAGATGACCCAGATGAGCACGCGGATCGGACGCGCCGAAAAGCGGCTGCGGGTGCTGATGAAAGAGGTGTTGTGATGACGGAATTGACCCCGCATGAGGCACGGCTGAAAAAGCTGCGCATGCGTTCCTGGCGGCGTGGCATGAAGGAAATGGATCTCATCCTCGGCCCCTATGCAGATGCCGAGCTCGCCGGATTTGCCCCTGAGATGCTCGATGCCTACGAGACCCTCCTCGAAGAAAATGATCAGGATCTGTATCTCTGGGTCACAGGTGCGAAACCTTGCCCGGAACGGCTGTCGGACATGGTGGCACGGATAGGTCTGGCCGCCGGTGTCGAAAATCGTGCCGGAAGCCAGCTGCGTTAACAGGTTTTTTGTCTTTCGCTGCCATTTTGACGTAAATTTGGTCAGGAATGGAGCGTTCAGTGACAGTTCAACAGAGTATCGAGCATTCTCTCAAAGGGGAATTCCTGACGCGCTATCTGGATAATGTCGCGCTGCTGGAGCGCCTGCATCGGTTGATGCTTGACGTGATCAAGGATGAATTCGAACGGCTGGGGATTGTCGATATCAACCCGGTGCAGGCCCTGCTTCTGTTCAATATTGGCGATAATGAAGTTACGGCTGGGGAACTGAAGTCACGGGGCTATTACCAAGGCTCGAACGTGTCCTATAATCTGAAAAAACTGGTCGAATTGGGGTATATGCATCACCAGCGCTGTGCAGTTGACCGGCGGTCGGTGCGGGTGCGGTTGACCGCGAAAGGCCTGGATGTGCATGGGCGCATCGCGGCACTCTTCGCACGTCACGCCGAAAATTTGCACTCCAGCGAGATCATCGAGTTTGCAACTCTGGACACAGTCGCGCGCGCCTTGCGCCGTATCGAGCGCTATTGGGGCGATCAGATCCGCTATATTTATTGACCTCACGCATTTCAGTTTGAGCTTTCATCATCGCATGCCTGAATGTCATCCAGGTGGCGCCAGGATCTTTGCCGAAATCAGTCAGAAAACTCGGTGTCATGCTGCGTTGCGGACGCTTCCTGTCAGTTTGAACAACCATCAAAATCGGGCGCGTTCAGGTAAGCGGCCGTGCACGGGTTATAGGGACGGGCAACCACTGTCAGGGTGCGCAGCGTTTAACGAAATGGCGGTGCATAGAGCAGACCGCCCTGTGTCCATTGCGCGTTCAGGCCACGAGATAGTCCGATCGGCGTCTGATCTCCGATAGTGCTCGCGAAAAGCTCGCCATAATTCCCGACGGCTGCGATCGCGCGCGCTGCCCAGTGATTGTCCAGCCCAAGCATTTCACCAAAACCGCCCTCGCGTCCCAGCAAGCGACTTACTTCTGGGTTGGTACTGCTGGAGCGGAGCTCTTCAACATTGGCAGACGTCACGCCAAGTTCTTCAGCGGCGATCAGCGCAAACAAGGTCCATCGCACGATATCGGCCCAATTGTCGTCGCCATGGCGCACAGCGGGGCCAAGCGGCTCCTTCGAGATCACTTCGGGCAGAATGACATGCTCGCCCGGTTCGGCAAACCCCGCGCGCCCCGAAGCGAGGGCGGCGATATCCGTGGAATAGACGTCACAATCGCCCGCCAGATAGCGTTCTGTGGCCTGCCGTGACGTTTCAACGTATACAGCGGTATATGTCATGGCATTTGTGCGAAAATAATCCGCGAGATTAAGCTCGGATGTCGTATCCGCTTCAACGCAGATCGACGCCTCATCAAGTTCCAGTGCTGAGCTGACCCCCAACGCACGCGGCACCAGAAACCCTTGACCGTCGTAATAGCTTGTGCCGACAAAGGTCAGTTCCTTGGCGACATCGCGTTGAAATGTCCAGGTCGTGCTCCGTGCGAGAACGTCAACCTCTCCCTCACGCAGGGCGGTAAAGCGCTCTTGCGTGCCCAGCGGTTCAAACACCACTGCCGCCGGGTCGCCCAGAACAGCAGCCGCAAGCGCGCGACAAAACCCGACATCGAAGCCTTGCCAGTTTCCGCTTGAGTCCCGTGCCCCAAACCCGGCGCGACTGGGATGCGATCCACAGACCAGCATGCCGCGCGCGATTACATCATCACGCACAGATTGCCCCGAAACCCCCGCGCCATGGACCGTGGCCATGACACAGATACTGTAGAACAGCGGAGTTTTCATAATGGCCTCTCTGGTGTCGCCGCCTTTTTGGCGGTCTGTCCTGCTTACCCAAGCAATTTCCATGCCTGTCCCGATTACTGAATAGCCCTATTTTTACTGCGAGGGTCAAGCGAGGAATCGCGCCTGTTTGGCAAATGCCTTGATCTGCAAGCCTGCGGACAGCATCACATTTGCGTCGGTGGCCGTGTTGACAACGGCAATCCTGAAGGTCAATCTGCGCATCACAGACGGGGGCGTCCATGCGCGGCATGGGCTGAGAAGCACCCTTTGAACCTGAACCAGATCATGCTGGCGTAGGAAGTCTGCGATGCTGAAGGTGGTTGTCCCGTCCGGGCCCGTCGGCGCACCGCGTCTCCTCGACAGCGCGAGGAGCGAAAAGATGATTGCAGCCGGTGACAGTTTGGCAAGGATGCGCGCCACAGCGCCGCTCGTGCATAATATCACCAATTATGTTGCCATGAATTTCATGGCAAATGTGCTAATTGCGGTCGGGGCATCGCCTGCGATGGTGCATGCGCGCGAGGAAGTGGCGGAATTCGCAAAGCTTGCGCAGGCGCTGAGCGTCAATATCGGGACGGCCGACCCGGACTGGGGGGCCGCGATGCTGGAGGCCGCACGCGTGATGAATGACCATGCGCGCCCTTGGGTTTTCGATCCGGTCGGCGTGGCAGCCACGCGTTTTCGCCAGTCCCTGTCAGCGGATTTGCTGGCGCTCAGGCCGACAGTCATTCGCGGCAACGCCTCGGAGATCCTGACACTGGCAGGGATGGCCGGACGCGCGCGGGGGGTGGACGCCGGCGACAGTGTTGACGCCGCCATCGACGCGGCGACAACGCTTGCGCAATCGACGAAGTGTGTGGTCGCTGTGTCCGGGCCGGTGGATTATGTCACGGATGGGGCGCAGGCCTATCGTGTCGCAAATGGTCATCCGCTGATGGCCAGGGTGACTGTGATGGGATGTTCGCTCAACAGCGTGATTGCGGCATTCTGTGTCGGCCAGCCCGTGTTGGATGGGACTGCGGCTGCCTTGGCCAGCTATGGTCTGGCCGGTGAAATGGCCGCGCGCAGGGCTATGGGGCCTGGCAGTTTCCAGCCTGCCTTTCTCGATGCGCTGGACGCACTGACCCCCGGGGCGCTTTCCGAGGGCGCAAGGGTCAGTCGCGCATGATGGGACCGATCTATGCGATCACCGACGCTGATTCGCCGCGCGCGGTCGCAGAACAGGCGCTTGGTGCCGCGCGGGGCGGGGCTTGGGCCGTGCAATTGCGTGACAAACGGGCGTCGGATGCCGATCTGGTGGCGCAGGCGCGCGCGCTTCAGATTCTGTTGCGGCCGCTTGGCGTGAAGTTGATCATCAATGACCGGCTGGAGGTCGCGCGCGCCGTTGACGCAGACGGGCTGCATATCGGGCAAGGCGATATTGCGCCCGAGGAGGCGCGCGGCCATTTGGGGGCGGGCAAGCTGCTGGGTCTTTCGATCGAGGCCCGTGCCCAATGTGCGGCGATCCCCCCTTGCGTGGATTACATCGGTGTGGGCCCTGTGCGCGCCACTGCGACGAAGCCTGATCATGCGCCGCCGCTTGGCATGGATGGGCTGGCCGCGATCATCTCACAATCGCGCGTCCCGGCCTTTGCCATCGGCGGCATTGGTCCGGGTGATGCGTCTGCGCTGAAGGCCGCAGGGGCGCTTGGCATGGCGGTCGTTTCCGCGATTTCGCGCGCGCCGGATGCCGAAGCTGCGACACGCGCGCTATCTGAGGAATGGAGGCAGGCATGATCCCGAACATACTTTCCATAGCCGGCTCTGATCCCTCCGGCGGGGCAGGGATTCAGGCCGATATCAAGGCGATTTCGGCCTGTGGCGGTTATGCGATGGCGGTCATTACTGCGCTGACGGTGCAAAACACCTGCGGGGTGCGCGATGTTCAGATGATGGCCCCCGATTTCGTCGCCGCCCAGATTGATGCGCTGCGCGACGATATTCGTATTGACGCGGTCAAGATCGGGATGCTGGGGACCGCTGCGATCATCGAGAGTGTCGCGCGCGCGCTGGAAGATCTCGATGCGCCGATTATCCTTGATCCGGTGATGGTCGCCAAGGGCGGTGACCGGCTGTTGCAGGCCGATGCTGTCGCGGCCCTGCGGGCGTTCCTGCCGCGCGCGCAGATCATGACCCCCAACTTGCCTGAGGCCGCTGATCTGCTGGGGGCGACCGAGGCGCGCAGCGCCGAGGCCATGGAGGCGCAGGCCCTTGCGCTGCGGGCTTTGGGGGCGGGGGCGGCCCTGCTGAAGGGCGGACATCTGGGCGGGCAGGACAGCCCCGACCTTCTGGCCGATGCGGAAGGTCTGCTTTGGCTGCCCGCTCCGCGTCACGCTACTGACAAGACCCACGGCACGGGCTGTACCCTGTCTTCGGCGCTGGCCACTTTTCTGGGCCACGGGTTGCCCATGCCTCAGGCCGTCGCACGCGCCAAGGCCTATGTTGCGGCGGCTATTTCCGCGGCTGATCTGCTCGATGTTGGCCGCGGTCATGGCCCGACCCATCACTTCCATAACGTGAAAGACCAATCATGACCTTCACGCAAACTGTCATCGCACAGACATCCGACCTCTGCGCAGCCATCCGTGCCATGCCGTTCAATCGCGAGCTTGCCAGTGGGACGCTCGCGCCAGCGGTCTTTCGGCATTACATGATCCAGGACGCACATTACCTCGAAGGGTTTGCGCGCGCGCTCGCGCTGACCAGCGCGCGTGCGCCCGATGCCGATGCCGTGCGCCAACTCGCACAATCGGCCGCAGGCGCCATCGCTGTCGAGCGGCAGATGCATGATCATTATCTCGGTCGGTTCGGAGTCACGGCGGCGGAATTTGCCAACACTCCGCGCAGTCCGGCATGTGATCATTATGTCAGTTTCCTGATCGCCACGGCCGCGACCCAAAACCCGGCGGTTTCGCTTGCCGCGCTCTTGCCCTGTTTCTGGGTTTACCGCGATGTCGGGCATGACATCGCCGGGCGGGTGGCGGCAGATAATCCCTATCAGGACTGGATCGACACCTATTCAGGCGAAGCCTTCGACGCTTCGGTCACTGCCGCTTGCGTTTTGGCCGATCGGTTGGCCGCGCAGGCCAGTGCACAGGCGCGCGTGCAGATGGAGACGCATTTCGCCCGCAGCGCATTGATGGAATGGATGTTCTGGGAAAGTGCCTATCACCAGCGCAGCTGGCCCGATCCGTGCGCGTGATCATCATGCGGTGGGTTTGCGCGCGACGCCCATGTAAAGGATCGCGGTCAGGGGCAGGCGACCAAATGTCAGATCACCGCGCCGCGTGATCCCGCGCGGGCCCAGCCCGGTGAACCGCCCCGGAACCAGCCCGGCGAATTGCAGCCCCCTGCGCAGCTCGGCGGGTTTGATGAACATTGCCGGGTCATGCGTGCCTCTGGGCAGAAGCCGCAGGATATCCTCGGCCATTGTGATGGTCGCAAGCCGCGCCAGCGGGTTGCGGTTGATCGTGTCAAACAGGAACACCCCCCCGGGGCGCAGCACGCGGGCCGTCTCGGCCAACACCTGCGCCAGATCGCGCACATGTTCCAGCACATCCACACAGACGACAGCATCAAAGCTGGCATCGGCATAGGGCAGGGCCTCGCCCATGCCTGTGTCATAGCGGATGTCGCGGCCCTGTCCTTTGGCATGCGTGCGCGCGGCGGCGATGGCCTCGGCGGCGGGGTCGATGCCGGTCACGCGCGCGCCACGATCATCGAGCGCCTCGGCCATGAACCCGCCCGCGCAGCCAAGATCAAGCACCTCGCGCCCGGTCCAGTCGATCTGGCGGTCCATCCAGGACAGCCGCCCCGGCACAAGGTTCTTGAGCGTGCGCACCCAACGGATTTCGTCGGTCCACCATTTATCGGCCACATTGTCGTAAATCGTCAGATCATTGCGCATCGGGATCTCTCCGGCGGAAATTGGGCAGGGCGTAAGGCACGCGCGCGCGGTAGTGCTCGAAACGGGCGCCATAGCGCTGTTCAAAGCGCCGTTCCTTCAGGCATGGGGCGAGCAGGCAATATGCCGTGTAGCTGATCGCAAGG
>SKIM01000218.1 GCA_007116445.1 Natronohydrobacter sp. | reverse complement strand
ATATGACGATGATCTGCCGCATTGGATGGAATTCGGCAGTCGCGATCAACTGATCCTGCCCTACACGCTGGAAGCCAATGACATGCGCTTCGCCACTGCGCCGGGCTGGAACACAGGCCGCGATTTCGAGGAGTATCTCAAAGACGCATTCGACGTGCTCTATGCGGAAGGCGAAAATGGGGCGCCAAAAATGCTGTCTATCGGCTTGCATTGCCGACTGATCGGGCGTCCGGGCAAGATCGCAGGGCTGATGCGTTTTCTGGACCATGCGCAAGCCCATGAGGGGGTCTGGTTCGCGCGCCGCATTGATATCGCAGAGCACTGGGCCGCAACCCATCCCCATCAACGCCGCACCCGCCCCAGCACCATGTCACGCGAGCGCTTCATCGAAAGCTTTGGCGGGATCTACGAGCATTCGCCCTGGATCGCCGAACGCGCCCACGGGCTTGAACTCGGACCAGCCCATGACAGCGCAACCGGGCTTGCAAACGCCCTCGCTCGGGAGTTTCGCAGCGCCAGCCCGGCAGAACGGCTCAAGGTGCTGCGCGCCCATCCCGACCTTGCAGGCAAACTCGCTGCGGCCAAGCGCCTGACGCCTGAATCGACCGGCGAACAAGCCAGCGCCGGGCTTGACGCTCTCACTGATGTTGAGCGCGCCAGTTTCGAGCAACTGAACACAGCCTATGTCGAGAAACACGGCTTTCCCTTCATCATCGCAGTGCGTGACAATACCAAAACCTCGATCCTGGCAGCGTTTCATACCCGGATCGAGAGTGACACTGCGAGCGAATTCGCGACCGCTTGCGCGCAGGTTGAGCGCATCGCCGAACTGCGCCTGAGGGATATCCTGCCGTGATGCCATGTTCTTGCCAGAAATAGTCAATACGCCCCCTAGCCAAGCCCGAGGTCTGATGTGACGCGCCTCATCACCGCTTCTGCCCTGACGCAAGACGCCTTTGCGCCCTTCGGCGATGTGCTCGACGTAACAGGTGCGCCCGACAAGCTGATCAATCAGGGGCTCTGCGGGCGATTCCATGACCGCGCCCGGCTCGATTTTGGCCCGGATGGGCGCGCAGGGATCTCGCTCTTTGATGCCGAGCCGCGCGCCCTGCCCTATCTGCTCGCGATGGTCGAGCGGCATCCCGACGGCAGTCAGGCTTTCATACCGATGCATGAGCAGGCATTTCTGGTGATTGTCGCCCAAGATAGTGGCGGCATGCCGGGTCAACCTCTCGCCTTTGTCACGAACGGTGCGCAGGCCATCAATGTTCACCGTAACATCTGGCACGGGGTGCTCACTCCGCTCAGCCATCCGGGGCGTTTCGCGGTCATCGACCGGATCGGGACCAGCCCCAACCTCGAAGAACACTGGTTTGAAACCCCGTGGGAGGTGCGCGGCGCAGCGTGAGGAGGACGCTGCCCGCATGACACCTCATGGCCCTTGGGCGATCTCGTCCGTGGGTCTCGACCCAGACCCCGCCTGATGGAGGAGAAGACCATGGCAGATACCTCGCTCGGAACCCCGGAGCAGTTGCGCGACCCAGATTTCATGCCACCTCTCTACAAGGCAATCCCGCTAGGCGTGCAGCATGTGCTGGCCATGTTCGTGGCCAATGTGACGCCTGCAATCATCGTCGCGGGCGCTGCGGGCTTTGGTTTCGGCTCCGGCTCGCCGGATTTTCCCAACCTGATCTACATGATCCAGATGTCGATGTTCTTCGCCGGGATCGCGACTTTGCTTCAGACCATCACATTCGGTCCGGTCGGGGCAAAACTGCCTATCGTGCAAGGCACGTCCTTCGCCTTCATCCCGATCATGATCCCGCTGGTCGCAGGCAAAGGCGTCGATGCAATGGCCGCAGTAATGGGCGGCATTTTGGTGGGCGGCCTGTTTCATGCCGCGCTTGGCACGATCATCGGGCGCATCCGCTTCGCGCTGCCGCCGCTTGTGACCGGGCTGGTGGTGTTGATGATCGGCCTCGCGCTTGTCCGGGTGGGGATTCAATATGCCGCCGGTGGCGTTCCGCTGATGGGGACGGAACAATTCGGCAATCTGCAAAGCTGGTCCGTCGCCTTGGTGGTGATCTTTGTCACGCTGGGGTTGAAATTCTATGCCCGCGGGATGCTGGCGATCTCGGCGGTTCTGCTTGGGCTTTGCGCAGGCTACGCTGTGGCCTTCGTGATGGGTATGGTCAATTTCTCGGGCATCGGGCGCGCTGCGACATTCGCCCTGCCAAATCCCCTGCATTTCGGGCTTGAATTCACGGCCGCCGCGATCATCGCCTTTTGTGCCATGGCTTTTGTCTCTGCAGTTGAAACCGTGGGCGATGTGTCGGGCATTACCAAAGGCGGCGCGGGGCGCGAAGCGACCGAGCGCGAAATTCAGGGTGCAACTTATGCGGACGGTCTGGGCACGGCTGTATCAGGGCTGTTCGGGGCGCTACCGAACACGAGTTTCAGCCAGAATGTCGGCCTGATCGCCATGACCGGCGTCATGAGCCGCCATGTTGTGACTATCGGCGCCATTTTCCTGATCTGTGCGGGCCTGTTTCCGAAGGTCGGTGCGCTGATCTCCACCATCCCGATCGAAGTGCTGGGCGGCGGCGTCATCGTGATGTTCGGCATGGTTGCGGCGGCGGGTATCTCGATGCTCTCCGAAGTGCTCTGGAACCGGCGCAACATGGTGATTTTTGCCATCGCGCTCTCTGTCGGTCTGGGGCTGCAACTGGAGCCGTCAGCGCTGCAGCATCTGTCCGACACACCGCGCGTATTGCTGACATCCGGCATCCTTCCCGCAGCCGCGATTGCGATCATCCTCAACCTGATCCTGCCACGCGATCTTGCGGGGGAAGCCACAGCGCAGCGCGACGCCGCTGCTCACGGACATGGCGCGGCAGTCAATAAATGACCGTCTCCAGCGCGGGCGTCTCGGCAGAATGCTCTGTCGATGCGCTCTTGCTGAGCTGAAGCGTTCAGCTGTCGCAGATATTCTGCAAACTGACCCATTGTCCGTCACTCAGCAAAGCCGTCTCAGCAATTTCGCCCGACAGAGGATCCTGACTGCGCAGCGCATCTTCCAAGGTGGAAACTGTCGGATCAAGCCGCTGCGGATGATCGACCAGGGCGCGCGTCGAAAGATTGACCCGTGCAAATCTTTCCAGCAAGGGATCAAGCTGTGGAACCGCCAGCGGCATGCGCAACAAGGCTGCTCCATAGCCCCGCATCGCAGAATCTGGCATCTCTGCCGAAGTGAGCAACCGGAAGGTCGCAATCACACCCGCATGTCGCAGCAATGGCAGAAGCGGATCTTCGTCGGCACTGCGCTGAACCGCCATCAGGATTGCGCCAGCCAGCGCTTCTGCACTTTGCGCATCTTCGAGCAGCCGCGCGTCGATCAGGAAGTAACGCCCCATCACATGCTGAATCCGCGCCTCAGCCGATGGCATGCCGCGCATGACCACGATTTGCGCCGGGGTCTGAAACAACGCGCGCTGCAAACTGGCCAGAGCAGCCTCGCCATTCGGGCTGGTGCAATGGCGCGCCCCGAGCCCAGCGAGATCGGCGCGCACGACATTACCAAGCTCGACCCGTTTACTCATTGGCACCACCGAAGCGGTATGCTCACGCAGCGCGCCGGGCATGAGCGACGCAAAGACCACCACGGCCACTGTCCCAATCCCAAGCGCGATCTTCTTTCGCGCCCGCGCCACCCAGGAGCCCGGAGGCCTGAGCGCGCCCTGAACCACATGCAACGCGTCGATCAGCCAGTCATCATCGAGTTCCAGCACCTCGTCTGAATCACCTTCGGGTCGAAACAGCGCAGGGCGTTTGCCCGGATTGATCCGCTCGACTGCAGGCAAGGACCAGTGACTGAGAACTGTCATGCTGCGGCTATCAGAAATGACCAGCGTGGCATCACCGAAACCGACAATCACATCGCGGCGTTGCTCACCCTGCGATGCGGCCCAGAGTCCGGGCCCTTCCAGTTTGCGATACTTGTCGAGCGCGGTCATACCGCTTGCCTGCCCCTGCTATTTTGGCAGAGCTTACCCCAGCAACTGCGTCATGACCAGTGATCACATTGCCCGGACCCGCTCGCGCAATTCAAACTTTTGTATCTTCCCAGTCGAAGTCTTGGGCAATTCCATGAAAATCACGCGTTTCGGGGTCTTGAACCCCGCCAGCCTCTCGCGACAGAAGGTAATCAATTCGGTCTCAGTGACCTGTGCCTCGGGCTTCAGTTCGATACAGGCGCAAGGCACTTCGCCCCATGTCTCATCCGGCAACGCGACAACAGCCGCCAACCCAACAGCCGGATGCTTCATAAGCACGCCTTCGACCTCGACCGAAGAGACATTTTCGCCGCCCGAAATGATGATGTCCTTCGCCCGGTCGGCGATCTTGATATAGCCGTCCGGGTGCTGATAGGCGATGTCGCCTGAATGAAACCACCCACCGCGAAACGCCTCGCGCGTGGCTTCGGGGTTCTTGTAATACCCTTTCATAACACCATTGCCCCGATGCATGATTTCGCCCAGGCTGGACCCGTCCCGCGCAACTGGCGCCATCGTCGCACTGTCCATCACCGTCAGCCCATCCATGAAGGGCATCGCCACGCCGGTCCGGGCCTTGACCTCGGCGCGGGCATCGCCTTCGAGGGCGTCAAACTCATGTTGCCAGAGACATTCGGCATCCGGCCCATAGGTTTCGGTCAGCCCGTAAACTTGGGTAACATTGAAACCTAACGGCTCGATCGCGGCCAGCGTCGCGGCCGGCGGCGGTGCGCCGGCTGTGAAAACCTCGACCACATGATCGAAGGCGCTGCGGTCTTCCCTCTTGGCGTTGATGATGGTCTGCAGCACAATGGGGGCGCCACCGAAATGTGTGGCCCCCTCGACGCTGATGGCATGATAAATACCTCGTGCCGTGACATCACGCAGGCAGATCATCGCGCCCCCCAGCGCGGGCAGCATCCAGGGATGGCACCACGCGTTGCAATGAAACATCGGCACGATGGTCAGATAGCGCGGAAAAAGCGTCATGCGCCATGAAATCGGCTGCGACAGTGTCGAAAGATAGGCGCCGCGATGATGATAAACGACCCCCTTGGGCCGCCCGGTCGTGCCGGATGTGTAGTTCAGCGCAAGGCTTTCCCATTCATCCGCAGGCATGATCCATTCGAAGTCAGGATCACCCGAAGCCAGCAGCGCGTCATAATCCTTATGGTGCCCTGTCAGCGTGAAACCGTTCTCGACATCAGCAACCTCGATGAGTTCGGGCGGGCGTGGCAGCGTGGCACAGGCCGCTTTGGCCAGTTCCAGAAATGCCGTATCGACCAACAAGACACGCGCGCCGCCATGGTCGAGAATATAGCTCACGGTGTCGATATCGAGGCGCGTGTTGATTGTATTGAGCACCGCGCCGCAGGCCGGGACGCCAAAATGCGCTTCGGCCTGCGCCGGAATATTGGGCAGCAATGTGGCCACCACATCCCCAGGCCGCACGCCCAGACGCGCGAGCGCTGAACCAAGTTGCGTCACGCGCCGGGCATACTCCGCATAGGTCAGCCGGATCTGACCATGCACAAGCGCCTCACGAGCGGCAAACACATCCGCGGCCCTTCGCAAATGCGACAATGGGGTGAGCGCCACATGATTGGCCGCGCATTTTCCAAGCCCCGTTTCATCTGGCAACCATCCCACTATATCCCCCCCCTCGTGATCTGCAGGCTCCGAAGACCCTGCGTTGCTCAAAGCCCATAGCGCAAAACCGCGGTGATCGCGGATTGCCTCCCTTGCGACACAGAAGACAGCGCTGCCCAAAAAAAGTCCAGATTTTTTCCAGATTACGCCGCTAACCAGTCTTAACAAAGTATTAATATTTTATTTTTCAGGGTGCTTTGCCGGGCTCTTGTCTGACAGGAGGAATTTGAATGCGTCATGTGATCTCTGCCCTTCAGCGCTTGGCTGAGACGACGCGCAATCATATCGATCTTCGCGCGGCCTTTCGTCCATTTCAAACAGGCAAGGCCGGATCCGCGAAACCTGAAAAGGTTCAGCATCGTATTGGGCTGGTCTCAGACACGCTGGTTGCGACACCTGCAGGCTGGCAACCTGTCTCGGGGCTATTCAAGGGGGACGAGGTTGTGACCTTTGATCACGGCCGCCAGAAAATTCTGCGACACGACATCATTCGCATCAAGCGCGACGCGATCCCGGACCGAAATGCATATACCATCGGCGTTCCTGCCGGGGTTTTTGGCAATACCCGTGACTTGCATATCATGCCCGAACAGGAAATCCTGATCGAAGCTGATGAGGCCGAAGACATGTTCGGTGATCCCTTTGTCCTGATTCCGGCAATGCTTCTGGAAGGTTTCAAGGACATCCGAAAATGCCCTGTCAAGACAGATCTCACCCTGTCCATACTGACCTTCGAGCGTGAAGAAATCCTGTATTGCAATGGGGGGCTGCTTTGTCTGGGACAGGCTGATCGCAATCTTGTCGGGCAGGACGGATATCCGCGACTGACGTCTGTGCAATTGCAAGCTCTGATGGTGACGATCCGCAAACGCCAGTTGCTCCGCCCGGCGTTCGCCGGACAGAGCGTAGAAGAAACTTATGCCGAGATCGAGGCCCGGTTGGCATAAAAGCCGCCTTCGCGCGCAGCCATTTCACGCAAGAGTTCAGGCGCGCGGAAACGCTGCCCGAACCGGGCTTCCAGATCATCACACACGCTGAGCGTAAAGGGTGCCCCGAGCATATCGAGCCATGAAAATGGCCCGCCCGACCAGGGCGCAAAGCCCCAGCCCAGAATCGCGCCGACATCGCCTTCGCGGATGTCGGTCAGCACATCTTCCTCCAGCGCGCGCACGGCTTCAAGCGCCTGGGCGAACATCAAGCGGTGTTGCACCGTGAGCAGATCGGGTTGCTCAGAGGCAGAAGGGAACTGTGCGGTGATGCCGTCCCACAGCCCCTGCCGCTTGCCCGCCTCGTCATAGATGTAAAACCCGGCCTTGGCCTTGCGGCCCAGACGGCCCTGCTCGACCATCCAGAAAACGACCTCGTCCACATCGCCATCGGCATAGCGATCTCCCATGGCCGCGCGGGTGGCCTTGGCGATTTTTGCGCCCAGATCGAGCGATGTCTCGTCCACCAGTTGCAACGGCCCCAGCGGCATGCCCATCAACTTCGCCGCGTTTTCCACCAGTGCAGGTGCCACACCTTCGCGCACCATGCGCATGCCTTCGTTCAGATATGGAATGATGCAGCGATTGGCGTAGAAGAAACGCGCGTCATTGACCACGATCGGCGTCTTGCGAATCTGGCGCACGAAATCGAGCGCCTTGGCAACGGCCATGTCGCCAGTTTCGCGCCCCTTAATGATTTCGACAAGCAGCATCTTGTCGACGGGCGAGAAGAAATGAATGCCGATAAACTGCTCGGGCCGCTTCGAGGCGCGGGCGAGATCCGAGATCGGCAAAGTCGAGGTGTTGGTCGCAAAAACCGCGTCTTCACCCAGCACGGCTTCGGCGCGGGCAGTCACCTCGGCCTTCACCTTCGGGTCTTCGAACACGGCCTCGATCACCAGATCACAGCCTGCAAGCGCGTCATATTCGGTGGTGACCGCAATACGGCTCAGCACCTCGGCTTTCTTGTTCTCACTGACCTTGCCGCGCTTCATGCCCTTGTCGAGTAT
>SKIM01000325.1 GCA_007116445.1 Natronohydrobacter sp. | reverse complement strand
AGAACCGCCAGATCTATGTATCGCTCTTCGGGCGCACGCTCTGGCTCAGTCTGGCAATCACGGCGATGACCTTTCTGCTGGGCTTCCCGATCGCCTATTACCTGTCGATCCTGCCGATGCGTTACGCCAATCTGCTGATGATCGCCGTGCTTCTGCCCTTCTGGACCTCGCTTCTTGTGCGCACCTCCGCATGGATCGTGCTCTTGCAACAGCAAGGGGTGATCAACAACGCGCTGGTCGGGATCGGGTTGATTGATGACGCTGGCAGGTTCAGTCTGATTTATAACCAGACGGGCACGATCATCGCGATGACGCATATCCTGCTGCCCTTTATGGTCTTGCCGCTTTATTCGGTGATGCGCACCATCCCGCCAAGCTACATGCGGGCCGCGAAGTCGCTGGGCGCACGGCCCTGGACCGCGTTCCGCCGCGTCTATTTCCCCCAGACCCTGCCGGGGATCGGGGCAGGCGGTGTGCTCGTCTTCATCATCTCGATCGGCTATTACATCACGCCCGCACTGGTGGGCGGGCAGCAGGGTCGGATGATCTCGAATGAAATCGCGCGCCACATCCAGCAATCGCTGAACTGGGGGCTTGCGGCGGCGCTGGGCACCATGCTGCTGGTCGGCGTGCTCTTGCTCTACTGGCTTTATAACCGGCTGGTCGGCACTGACAGCCTGAAATTCGGGTAAGGGAGAAGCACCATGTCCATGCCCGCCTATTACACGACCAAAGACAAGATCTGGCATTACACTTTCCGGGTGATCTGTTTCGCGATCTTCTTCTTCCTGCTCGCGCCGATCCTGATCATGATCCCGCTCAGTTTCAACGCGCAGCCCTTCTTCACCTTCACCCGCGAAATGCTGACGCTGAACCCCGAAGGCTATTCCTTGCGCTGGTATCGCGATTTCCTCGAATCCGAGAGCTGGATGCGCTCTATCCGCAATTCCTTCGTGATCGGGATTGCCGCGACGATTGTGTCCACGACGCTCGGCACGCTGGCGGCACTGGGCCTCTCGCGCTCGGAAATGCCCGCCAAAGGGCTGATCATGGGCATCCTGATCTCGCCGATGATCGTGCCATTGATCATCTCGGCGGCGGGAATGTTCTTTTTCTTCTCCTCGATCAATATTGCGCAGACCTATCTGGGCGTGGTGCTGGCCCATGCTGCACTCGGCACGCCCTTCGTGGTGATCACAGTGACTGCGACGCTGGTGGGGTTTGACCAGTCGCTGACACGCGCGGCGGCCAATCTGGGTGCATCGCCCACGCGCACCTTCTTCAAAATCACCATGCCGCTGATCCTGCCGGGGGTGATCTCAGGCGCGCTCTTTGCCTTCATCACGTCTTTCGACGAGATCGTGGTGGTGCTCTTTGTGGCGGGGGTCGAACAACGCACCATCCCGCGCGAGATGTGGTCCGGCATCCGCGAAGATATCAGCCCGACGATCCTGGCCGTGGCGACGATTCTGGTGCTGATCTCGATCGCACTTCTGACGGTGGTCGAGTTGCTGCGCCGCCGGGGCGAGCGGATGCGCGGGTTGTCCCCTCAGTAAGTCAAACCTGCATCACGAAAAGAAAAAGGGTGCGTGTTTTCCACGCACCCTTTTATTTTGTCAGCTATGTATCAGGCGTCAGCCGAGCAGCGCCTTGACCTTGGCCGCTGTGGCTTCTGCGGTGATGCCGAATTCTCGATAGAGCTCCGGGGCAGGGGCCGAGGCGCCGAAATCATGCATCCCGATGAAGCCCGATTTCTCGCGCCGTCCGCGTTCGCCAAAGAGCCAGCGGTCCCAGCCGAAGCGGATCGCCGCTTCAATCGCGACGCGCACCGGGCCCGCAGGCAGAACCTTGCGCCGGTAGGCTTCGGGCTGTTCCTCAAACAATTCCCAGCAGGGGAAGGACACGACCCGCGTGCCAATTCCTTCGGCCTGCAACAGATCCCGCGCGGCCATGGCGATTTCCACTTCCGAGCCTGTGGCCATCAGGATTGCTTGCCGCTTGCCTTCGGCATCCGCCAGCACATAGGCCCCCTGCGCCGTCAGGTTCTTTGTGCTATGCGTTGTGCGCAGCGTCGGCAGGTTCTGGCGCGACAGCGCAAGCACGGATGGTGTGCGCGCGCTGGTCAGGGCCAGTTCCCAGGCCTCTGCCGTCTCGATGGTGTCGCAGGGGCGGAAGACATGGGTGTTCGGCGTCGCGCGCAGCATCGCCAGATGCTCGACCGGCTGGTGCGTCGGTCCGTCTTCGCCCAGACCGATGGAATCATGCGTCATCACATAGGTGACCGGCACGCCCATCAGCGCCGAGAGCCGCATCGACCCGCGTGCGTAATCGGTGAAACACATGAACGTCCCGCCATAGGGCTTCACGCCGCCATGCAGCGCCATGCCGTTCATCGCCGCGGCCATGCCATGCTCGCGGATGCCGAAATAGACATAGCGCCCCTTGCGGTCCGCCGGCGAGAACACCCCCAGACCTGCGGTCTTGGTGTTGTTCGATCCGGTCAGATCCGCCGAGCCGCCCATGGTCTCGGGCATGATCTCATTGACGACTTCCAGCACCATCTCGGAAGATTTGCGCGTCGCCACCTTGGGCGCGCTTTCCGAGACCTGCTTCTTGAACGCCCGGATCGCAGCTGCCAGCTTTTTCGGGGCCTCGCCCGCCATGCGGCGCGTGAATTCCCCCTGTTTGGTCGCGGAAAGTGCCGCAAAGCGGGTTTCCCACGCGCCCCGTGCCTCGGCCCCCCGCGCCCCGATGGCACGCCATGCGCTCAGCACGTCTTCCGGGATCTCGAACGGACCATAGGGCCAGCCGTAGATTTCCTTGGTGGCCGCAATTTCCGCGTCGCCCAAGGGCGCGCCATGCGCGCCCGACGTGTCGGCTTTCTTCGGGCTGCCAAAGCCGATAATCGTCTTGCAGTCGATCAGAACCGGGCGGTCGGAGCCCTTGGCTTCGGTCAGTGCGCGGTCGATATCCGCCGGGTCATGCCCGTCACAGCTGAGCACTTTCCAGCCCGCAGCCGCGAAGCGCGCGCGCTGGTCGGTCACGTCTGACAGGCTGACACGCCCATCAATCGTGATGTCATTATTGTCCCAGAGCACGATCAGGCGGCCCAGCTTCTGATGACCGGCCAGACCGATGGCCTCATGGCTGATGCCTTCCATCAGGCAGCCGTCGCCCGCAATGACATAAGTGTGGTGATCGACCACTTTCGCCCCGAATTCGGCGCGCAGCTTTTCCTCGGCCATGGCGAAACCCACAGCGTTGGAAATGCCTTGCCCCAGCGGGCCGGTCGTCGTCTCGACCCCTTTGACATGGCCGTATTCCGGGTGGCCCGCCGTGATCGCGCCCCATTGGCGGAAATTGCGGATCTGATCGAGGGTCATGTCCTCATATCCCGTAAGATACAGAAGCGCATAGATCAGCATCGAGCCGTGGCCCGCCGACAGGATGAACCGGTCGCGATCGGCCCAATCCGGCGCGCCCGCGTCGAATTTCAGATGCTTTTCAAAAAGGACGGTGGCGACATCGGCCATGCCCATCGGCATGCCGGGATGGCCGGAATTCGCGGCTTGCACGGCATCCATTGCGAGGGCGCGAATGGCGGCGGCTTTGGTCCAATGGTCGGGATGCGCATCGCGCAGGGCTGCAATATCCACGAGGGAGCTTCCTTGTCTGGCCGATCTTGGCCGCGTCATATCAGTCTGAGCCGCAAGATCAAGCGAAGCCATGCTGTTGGCGGCCTGCGCTGTTCATGATGGTTGGATTATGACCGGGTTGCCGTTAGCATAAAGCCAAGACTGTCGAGGCGCTGACTCACCTGATTCGGGGCGTCGACCTGTGCATCGAGTAACAGATTGGAGGCGATTTGCGCATGAGCACTGTATCCGACCTCGAAACCCGGCTGGGGCGCGCCCTTGACCGGATCGCAAAGTCGGCGGCGGCACTGGGGACAGCTCCGCCGCAGGACCGCACCGAACTCGACACGCTGACCCGCCAGCTTGAGGCCGAGCGTGCCAAGAACGCGCAGCTCTCCGAGCGCGTCAATGCGGTGCGCCAGCGTCAGGAAACGTCGTTCACGACGCTTGAGAAACGACTGGCCCGGATGACCGAACAGCTTGACCTGCAAAGTCTGGAAATGCTGCGTCTGAAGAAAGCCAATACCAAACTGATTGAGGCGAACCGGCAGCTGCGCGACAGTGTCGAGGCCAAGATCATCGAGCCAAGCACCATCAACCGTTCGCTGGTGGCCGAACTGGAAGCGTTGCGCGCTGAACGTGCGGCCGAAATGGCCGAGATGGAAGATGTGCTGGGTGAGCTGAAACCCCTGATCTCACCGGAGGACGCCAATGCCTGAGCAAGTGATCACCATCGGGCACAAGGAATTCAGCGTCGCCTGCCAGCCGGGTGAAGAAAGCTATCTGATCGCCGCTGCCGAAATGCTGGATGCCGAGGCGCGTATCTTGCTCAATCAGATTGGCCGCGTGCCTGCTGAACGGATGTTGCTGATGGCCGGGCTGATGCTGGCCGACAAGACGGCGGAAGCCGGGGACAAGGTGAAAGCCGCCGAAGCCGAGATCGCGTCTCTGCGCGAGGAAATCTCGCGACTGCGCGCACAGCCCGCGCCAGAGCCGCGCCGCGTCGAAGTGCCGGTCATCCCTGCCGATGTCACCGATGCGCTGACCGAACTGGCCGCCCGCGCTGAAGCCGTGGCTGAAGAAATGGAAGCAAAGCTGCGTGTGGCCTGAGCCCCGCGCAGCCGGTCACTCGCGCGCAAGTAACGGGCCGCGCAGTCGCGCCGGGGCAGGTTAAAGCCCCGGCCCCACTTGCGGCAGGATCCCGATCGCAGTTGCGCCATTCAGAACGAATTGCACCGAGAGCGCGGCCAGCAGCAGGCCAAACAGCCGTGTCATGACCATCGTGCCCGTGCGGCGCAGCATCCGCTCGATCGGCGCTGCCAGCAGAAACGCGATCAGCACCAGCGCGATGACGGCCAGCATCACCCCGGTCACCAGCGCCATGCCCTGCGGCGTGCGCCCAACCTCGCCGATCAGCAGCACCATCGTCGCCATGGCCCCCGGCCCGGCGATGAGCGGCATGGCCAGCGGGAAGACAGACGGATCATCAGCCTGATCGCCATCGTCCTCGGTGGCATGATCCTTGCGCCGCGCCGTCCGGCGGTCAAAGAGCATGTCCAGCGCGGTCAGGAACAGCAAAAGCCCACCTGCGATCTGAAAGGCGGGCATGGAAATGCCGATGAAACGCAGGAAATCCTCGCCAGCCAGCCCGAAAAGCGCCAGCAAGATCGCCGAGATCACGCAGGCGCGGATCCCGATCCGGCGGCGTTGCTGCGGGTCCATCCCTTGGGTCAGGGCCAGAAACAGCGGCGCAGTGCCAATCGGGTCGATCACCACAAACAGGGTGACAAAGGCCGTGATCAGGAAAGCGATATCGATCAGCTCCAGCATGATGTCACGCCGCCCGGAAATGCTTGGCGAGCTTCAGGCCCTGCCCTTGATAATTCGACGCGATATCCGCCCCATAGAGCCGCTCTGGCCGCGCAGCCATGCGTTCATAGACCAGCCGTCCGACGATCTGGCCATGTTCCAGCACAAAAGGCGCTTCATGGCAGCGCACTTCCAGCACGCCACGCGCGCCTGTGCCACCCGCTGCGGCATGGCCAAAGCCGGGATCGAAGAAGCCCGCGTAATGGACACGGAATTCACCCACCATCGCCAGATAGGGCGCCATTTCAGCGGCATAATCGGGGGGGATATGCACGGCTTCGCGGCTGACCAGAATATAGAACGCGCCGGGGTCAAGGATGATCTGCGCGTCATCGCTGTGCAGTTCCTCCCAGAAATCCGCAGGCGCATAGGCCCCGATCCGGTCGAGATCAATCACCCCTGTATGCGGTTTGGCGCGGTAGCCGACCAGCGTGCCGCGGTCGGGGCGCAGATCGACCGAAAAGCCCAACCCCTCCGAAATCACGGGCGACCCCGGCACCAGCGTATCGGTCTGATGCAGCGCCGCCAGCTCCGTGTCGCTGAGCACGGCCTGACCACGCCGGAAGCGGATCTGGTTCAGCCGCATGCCGGGGCGCACCAGAACCGAAAAGGAGCGCGGGCAGATTTCGGCATAAAGCGGACCTGTATAGGCTTCGGCCACACGGTCGAATTCCGTGCCTTCATCGGTGATGACACGGGTCAGCAGATCCAGCCGGCCCGTAGAGCTTTTGGCATTGGCAACAGCCTGCAGACCCGCAGGCAGGGCCAGGCTTTCCATCAGGGGCACCACATAGACGCAGCCTTTTTCCAGCACGGCACCCGCGCTGAGATCCATCTGATGCATTTCCAGTTCGGCCAGCCGGTCCGCGACCCGTCGTCCCTTGCCTGCCAGAAAGGACGCCCGGACACGCCAGGCGCGCGCGCCCAGCCGCAAATCGAGGCTTGCGGGCTGGATCTGCCCAGCGGCAATGGGCGGCTCGGCCTGAATGGCCCCGCAACTTATAAGCTCACGCAGATGCTGTGCAGGTAAAACCCCGGTTTGATGCATTCTGGGCCTCGGACAGATAACGGAAGACGCCGCTTCCTGACAGGCTCAAGCGATGGGCGCAAGCCCCGTGAGAGTGAGATGAATGATGGTCGGGCTAGCAGGACTTGAACCTGCGACCTTCCGTCCCCCAGACGGACGCGCTACCAGACTGCGCTATAGCCCGACATTCATCAGCGCCTATCTACCCGATCTGCGACGGAGGGCAAGGGGGAATTCGGGACGCTTGCGACAAAACCCGCGCGCGGACCGATCACGGGGCCGCGCGCATCCGCGACAAAAGCTGCTCCATTCGCAGGACAAGGGGTTTTGCTTCGGCCAGAGCGCGCTCCGTCGGGGGCGGCCCTTTGCGCAGCGCATGGGACAGTTCCATAGGCCGCCGGATGCGCCGGGGCAGGGGGGCGTCGATATTGGCAAAAGCGTTGAACCCGTCATCCGGCGGATCGGTGACATCATCCGCTTGTGCGGCGCGCTCTGCTGGAGCAAGGTTCTCCGGCTCCGGCTCCGGCTCCGGCTCCGGCTCCGGCTCCGGCTCCGGCTCCGGCTCCGGCTCCGGCTCCGGCTCCGGCTCTTGCGTCACGGGGAGCGCTTGCAATGTCTCACGGTCGCTCGGTGGGGCGATCGCCTCGACCTCCAGTGCGTCAGCCTCCAGATCGAGTGGCGCGATGCCACTGACATGGCGCACGCCCTTGTCCGCAATCAGTTTCTGCACCCCGCGGATGGTCATCCCCTGATCATGCAGCAAGGTCTTGATGCCTGCGAGCAGGTCGATATCCTCGGGGCGATAATAGCGCCGCCCCCCCGCGCGCTTGACGGGTTTGATCTGTGAAAACTTGCTTTCCCAAAAGCGCAGCACATGCGCAGGGGTCTGCAGCGCATCCGCCGCTTCGCTGATGGTGCGAAACGCGTCCGGGGCCTTGCGCATCGCTTAATCCTATCTGCGGTTGCCTTCTGCAACACGCTCTTTCATCAGATGCGATGGCCGAAAAGTCAGGACGCGTCGAGGCAGGATCGGGACTTCCTCGCCGGTTTTCGGATTACGACCGATGCGGGCGTTCTTGTCGCGCACCGAAAAAGTTCCGAAAGACGAGATTTTCACCTGCTCCCCGCGCGCCAATGCGTCCGAAACATGCTGAAGTACGGAATCGACCAATACGGCGGATTCGTTTCTTGACAATCCGACTTCGCGAAACACGGCTTCGGTCAGATCCATACGCGTCAAGGTTTTGTCCGACATTT
>SKIM01000092.1 GCA_007116445.1 Natronohydrobacter sp. | reverse complement strand
GTTGAGCCTGAGCCAGTTGAGCCTGAAGTCGTGGAAGAGCCAACCACCGAGGAGTTGTTCGAAGATGTGGCTGATGAGGCCGCCGAAACCGTCGAGCAGGCTGTTGAAGGCGCTGTGGACGCGACCACGGAAGCCGTTGATGAGGCGGTTGAGCAGATCATCGGTGACGATGCCGGCGACGCAGGCAGCGAAGCTGCTGTCGAAGAGGCGCTGGACGAGGCAGAGGCCGAGCTGTCCACCGACGCTGCCGAAGAAACCGCAGATGCGGTTGAAGAAGCGTTGGCCATCGAAGAGCTGGGTGTCGATCTGTCGGTTGATGCGATTCGCGCGCAGATCGAAGCTGCTGGCCTGAACGTCATGGAGCGTGGTGTTGTGGAAGGCCTGCTGCAGGCTGCGGGCGATAACCCCGAGCTGCTTCAGACTGTCGTGGACCGTCTGCGCGAGATGACCGGGAACTGACCGGACCCCAAGCCGTAATCGCTTTTTGCCCGGATGCGCCTGCCGCATCCGGGTTTTTCAATGGCGCTCAGCCGCGACGACGTTTGCGCCGCCCCCCCTCGCCATCGCCCGCGTTGAAATTCACCTCGGGCAGGGTCACGATCCGGCTCAGCTCCGGGAAGCTGTCGACCGCATGGGGCAGGGCGTTGGCATTGACGAAATGCTCCTGAAAGCGCGGTGCGATGGCGGTCTCAATCTTGTGGATGCGCGTCACGGTCGCCTCGATGCCTGCGCGGGCTGCAACACTGCACAGCGCTATGCGCGCGCCGGTTCCCGCCGCGTTCCCTGCGCTTGTGACACGGCCCAGTGGCGCATCGGGGATCATGCCCAGAACCATTGCGTGTTTGGGGCTGATATGCGCGCCGAACGCACCTGCCAGCACGACACGATCCACCTGATCCGTGCCGATCTCATCCATCAACAACCGCGCGCCCGCATAGAGCGCGGATTTCGCCAGCTGGATCGCCCGGATATCGCCCTGCGTCACAGTGATTCGCGGTCCGCCCGTGGCGGTGGCATCATGGATCAGGTAGGCATGGGTGCGCCCTTCGGGGATGCAGCGCGCGGTCCCGGTCTGCGCCCCCGAGCCGATCAGCCCTGACGCATCGAGCAGCCCTGCCATGCGCATTTCCGCCACGGCCTCGATGATGCCCGAGCCGCAAATGCCGGTGATCCCGATCTGCGCTGTGGCGTCGGCAAAGCCCGGCTCATCCGACCACAGATCGCAGCCGATGACGCGAAAGCGCGGCTCCTTCGTCACGGGGTCGATTTCCAGCCGCTCGATCGCCCCCGGCGCGGCGCGCTGGCCTGCGGAGATCTGCGCGCCCTCAAATGCCGGCCCTGTGGGCGACGAGCAGGCGAGCACCTTCCGCCGGTCGCCCAGCAGGATCTCGGCATTGGTGCCGACATCGACGACCAGCACCAGATCGTCCGAAGTCTCGGGGCTTTCCGACAGGGCAACAGCGGCCGCATCCGCGCCGACATGGCCCGCGATGCAGGGAAGCAGATAGGCGCGGGCCGATGGGTTCATCGCGCTGAGCCCCAGATCGCGCACAGACAGGTTCAGGGCATCGGAGGTGGCCAGCGCGAAAGGCGCCTGTCCCAGTTCCACCGGGTCGATGCCCAAGAGTAGATGATGCATGACCGGGTTGCAGACGATCACGGCCTCCATGATCTCACGCGCGGTGATCTGTGCATCAACGGTGATCTCGGCCACCAGCGCATCAAGCCCTGCGCGCACGGCATGGGTCATCTCGACTTCGCCGCCGGGGTTCATCATGGCGTAGCTGACGCGGCTCATCAGGTCTTCGCCGAAGCGGATCTGCGGGTTCATAACCCCTGCCGAATGTACGACAGCGCCATTGCGCAGATCGCACAGATGCGCGGCAATGGTGGTCGATCCAAGGTCGATCGCCAGCCCGTACAGCCCGCCCTCATAAAAGCCCGGCCACAGGTCAAGCACCTGATGCGGCCCGTCACGGTGATCCTTGTGCAGGGCGACCGTCACTTGCCATTTTCCCTGCCGAAGCGTGGGTTGCAGCTTGCAAAGGACATCAAGTCCGGCAGTGATCGCAGGAATGTCCCACTGGCTGCGCAGAGCTTGTGCGAGACGTTCCAGATCGCCCGAAGGCTCGTGCATGTCGGGTTCGGTCACATCGACCAGATAAAGCCGTGTCGCAGGATCCATCGTGACGGCATGGGCAGAGGCCGCCTTGCGCACGACCTGGCGGTGAACCTGGCTTTCAGCGGGCACGTCGATGACCACATCGCCCATGATCTGCGCCTGACAGCCCAACCGCCGCCCGTCGATCAGCCCGCGCTTGTCCTTGTAGCGCTGTTCGACCGCGTTCCATTCTGACAGCGCGTCAGGCGCAACCCGCACACCATGTTTCGAGAAATCGCCGTAGCCCGGGGTGATCTGGCAGCGCGAGCAGATGCCGCGCCCGCCGCAGACGGAATCGAGATCGACGCCGAGCTGGCGCGCGGCTGTCAGAACGGGGGTGCCGAGCGCGAAGCGCCCGCGCTTGCCCGAGGGCATGAAGATCACCAGCGCATCCGACATGGGTCTGCCTCCTGAAGCTCTGCCGGGTCACATAACCCGGCAGGCGGCGTCGGGAAGGTCAGATCGCGGCATGCCAGAGCGCGATTGCGTCAGCGCGCGACAAGCACCGAAATCGGTGAATGTCGCACCACGCGCGAGGCTGTCGAGCCGATGAAATAGTCGCTCATATCCGGTTTATGGCTGGCAACCATGATCAGGTCCGCGTTGCAGTCCTTGGCGCAGGCCAGAATATTTTCTGACGGTTTGCCGCCGCGCACGTCGATATCGACGGTTTTTGCCTTCGCTGCCGACGACAGCGATTCCAGCTGTTCGCGCAGCGCGGCGCGATGGGCCAGCAATTGTTCGCGCGACACGGCCGCGCTGAGATAGGCTGGCACTTCATCCAGCACATGGACGAGCGTGATGGTCCCGTCGGAATCGATCAGCTTGTTGGCTTTCTCGATCAGACTGCGACTGGTTGCCCCCTTGTTGAACAGGGCCACAGCGACGACGATGGATTTATACATGGCGTTCTCCCGCAAATCATGGGCTTGGTCGCACAGGATCCTGCCTTCCAAAGCGATTTGGCTGGCAGAATTGCACATGGTGCGCCTGAAAGCAATTGCGTGCGCAGGATCAGCGCGTGACCAGCACCGAGATCGGCGCGTGACGCACGATACGCGCAGCGGTCGAACCGATGAAATAGTCGCTCAGGCCGGGCTTGTGGCTGGCGATCATGATCAGATCCGCCTGGGCTTCCTTGGCCGCGCCGAGGATCGAGGCCGCAGGCTGGCCTTCGCGCACGACCGTATTGACGGTCATCCCCGCGCCTTCGGCGGCAATATTCTCGAGTTGGGCTTTCACGTCGGACATGCGCGCGCTCATATGGGCTTTCGGGATCGAGGCTGCGACATAGCCTGGCACTTCGTCGATGACATGGACGAGCGTGACAGTCCCGCCCGCATCAAGCAGGCTGCGCGCCTTGGCGAGCGCGGCGCGCGTGGTTGCGCCCTCGTTGAACAGGGCAGCGGCGATGACGATGGACTTGTACATGAGAGTTTCCTTTTTGTCGTTATAAATCAGCGCTCAACGAGAACCGAACAGGTAGCATGGCGTATCACGCGGGCCGCGGTCGAGCCAATGAAATAATCGCGCAGACCGGGTCTGTGGCTGGCGATCATGATCAGATCTGCGCCGCAATCCTCAGCGGCCTGAATGATCTGGCCGGAAGCTGCACCGCGGCGGACCTCATGCGTGATCCCTGCGGCTTTTGCGGGGTCGATCATGGCGCGCAGTTCGACAGCCGCCTCGGCGCGGCGGCGTTCGGCCAGATCGCGCGGCAATTCGGCTGCGATATAGCCGGGCACTTCCTCGAGCACATGAATGAGCCGGATTTCGCCGTTGGTGTTCACCAGCTGCATCGCACGGCGCAGCAATGCCTGCGCCTGCGCTGCATGTTCCAGATCAACGGCGACAATGATGCGTGCATACATTGGGTCGTTCCTTTCCTGTTGCGCGCTGCGAGACTGTCAGATGCCACCGGCCTGCGCGTTGATCTCGGTCAAGCTTTGGGCATGTTGCAGGCTGACATCACAAGTGACTCTTGCGCCCCTTGTGTCATCCCCTGTATCTGCGCGACAAGACCGCAACGCAATTTCAGCAGGCAAGGGGCAGATTATGTCCGTTTCATTGATCATTCTCGCCGCGGGGCAAGGCAGCCGGATGCAATCCGACCTGCCCAAGGTGCTGCATCCGCTGGGCGCGACGCCGCTGGTCCTGCATGCGCTGCGCGCCGGTCGCGTGCTGGACCCCGAGCATGTGATCGTGGTGGTGGGTCATGGTGGCGCGGCTGTGGCGAAAGTCATCGCGGCTGAAGATGACCGCGTACAGATCGTCACGCAGACCGAGCAGCTTGGCACCGCCCATGCTGTCGAGCAGGCCCGCGCAGCATTGGACGGCGTGGGGGGGGACGTGGTCGTGCTTTATGGCGACACGCCTTTCATTCGGGCCGAAACCCTGCAGGCGATGCAGGCGGCGCGCGCGGTCCATGATGTTGTCGTGCTGGGGTTTGAGGCGGCAGATCCGGGCCGCTATGGGCGCCTTGTGGCGCAAGGTGACGCGCTGGAACGGATCGTCGAATTCAAGGACGCGACGGCCGCCGAGCGCGCCATCAGCCTGTGCAACAGCGGGGTGATCTGCGCCGACCGCGCGACGCTCTTCGATCTGATCGCGGCTGTGGGCAATGACAATGCGGCTGGTGAATATTACCTGACTGATATCGTGGCGCTGGCGCGCGAGCGGGGTCTGAGCGCGGGCGTCGTGCGCTGCGACGAGGCCGAGACGCTGGGCATCAACACTCGCACTGAGCTGGCCGAAGCCGAGACGCGCTTTCAGGCCCGCATGCGGGCCGAGGCGCTGGAAAACGGCGTGACCCTCAGTGCGCCCGAGACGGTTTATTTCGCGCAGGACACTTATCTGGGTCGCGATGCCGTGGTCGAGCAATTTGTCGTTTTCGGCCCCGGCGTGACGGTTGAAAGTGGCGCGACCGTGCGCGCTTTCAGCCATCTGGAAGGCTGCCATGTCAGCCGTGGCGCTGTGGTTGGCCCCTATGCGCGGCTGCGTCCGGGGGCAGAGCTGGCCGAAGATGTGCGCATCGGCAATTTTGTCGAGGTAAAGAATGCGCAGATCGATGAAGGCGCGAAGGTCAATCACCTGTCCTATGTCGGCGATGCGACGATCGGGCCACGCGCCAATCTGGGCGCAGGCACAGTGACCTGCAATTATGACGGGGTGTTCAAGCATCGCACCGAAATCGGCGAAGGCGCGTTTATCGGCTCATCGACGATGCTCGTGGCCCCTGTGCGCGTGGGCGCGCAGGCCCTGATCGGCTCCGGCTCTGTGATCACAAGCGATGTGCCTGACGAGGCGCTGGCGCTGGGGCGCGGGCGGCAAGAGACGAAACCGGGTCTGGGCAAGCGGTTGATGGACCGGCTGCGCGCAGCCAAGGCGGCACAGGCGAAAGGATAAGGCGATGTGTGGAATTGTTGGAATTCTGAGCAAACACGAGGCATCGCCGCAGATCCTCGATGCGCTGAAACGGCTGGAATATCGCGGCTATGACAGCGCGGGCATCGCGACAGTCAATCACGGCCAGCTCGACCGCCGCCGCGCTGTGGGCAAGCTGATCAATCTGTCAGATACGCTCGTCCATGATCCGCTGCCGGGGCGTGTCGGTATTGGTCACACGCGCTGGGCCACCCATGGCGGGCCGAGTGTGGCCAACGCGCATCCCCATCAGGCCGGGCGGGTCGCGGTGGTGCATAATGGCATTATCGAGAATTTCCGCGCCCTGCGCGAGAGCCTGACCGCAGAAGGGGCACAGTTCACGTCCGAGACGGATACCGAGACGATCGTGCAGCTGACCAGCCGTTTTCTGGCGCAGGGCATGACCCCGGTGCAGGCCGCGCGGGCAACGCTCAAGCAGCTGGAAGGCGCGTTCGCGCTCGCGTTTCTCTTTGACGGCGAAGAAGACCTGATCATTTGTGCCCGGCGCGGCTCGCCGCTCTGTATCGGGCATGGCGAGGGCGAGATGTATCTCGGCTCGGACGCGATCGCGCTGGCGGGCATGACCGATCGCATCACCTATCTGGAAGAAGGCGACTGGGCGATCCTGACGCGCGAGACAGTGCAGGTGTTCGATTCAGAGGACCAGCAGACCGCGCGCCCGATGATGCGGATTGCGCTGGATAACGCCCAGATCGACAAATCCGGCCACAAGCATTTCATGGCCAAGGAAATGGCGCAGCAACCTGCCATCCTGAAAGCGGCGATGGCGCAATATACCGGCGCAGATGCATCTGCAGTGGCGCTGCCCGAAGGGCTGGATTTCACTCGTGTTGACCGGCTGCTGATGGTGGCCTGCGGGACCGCGTTTTACGCCTGTCAGGTCGCGAAATACTGGTTCGAACGCTATGCGGGCCTGCCAGTGGAGCTGGATATCGCGTCGGAATTCCGCTACCGCGATCCAGTGCTTGGGCCGCAGAACATGGCGATTTTCGTCAGCCAGTCGGGTGAGACGGCCGATACGCTGGCCGCGCTGCGCCATGTGCGGGGCGAAGTCGGGCAGGTCGTGTCCGTGGTGAATGTGCCGACCTCCTCCATCGCGCGGGAAAGCACATTTGCGCTGCCGATCCATGCCGGGCCGGAAATCGGCGTGGCCTCGACCAAGGCCTTCACGGCGCAGTTACAGGTGCTGGCACTGCTGGCCTTGCGCGCCGGGCGGGACCGCGGGCGTCTGACCGAAGCGGAATATGCGTCGCGGCTCGATGAGCTACGCAGCGTGCCGGGCTTCGTGGCCCTGGCGCTCGACCGCGAAGAGGAGATCCGGCGTCTGACCGAAATCCTGTCGCAAGCGCGCGATGTGCTGTTTCTGGGGCGTGGCGTGATGTATCCGCTGGCGCATGAAGGCGCGCTGAAGCTGAAGGAAATCAGCTATATCCATGCCGAAGCCTATGCCGCAGGCGAGTTGAAGCACGGCCCTATCGCGCTGATTGATCAGGATTTGCCGGTGATCGTGATGGCACCCTATGATGCTCTGTTCGAAAAGACGATTTCGAACATGCAGGAAGTCATGGCGCGGCAGGGCCGCGTTTTGCTGATCTCGGATGCCAAGGGGCTGGCGGAAGCCGGTGACGTGCCGCATGCGCTGCAAATGCCGACTGTGCCGGAACTGATCGCGCCCATCGTCTATGCGGTTCCTGCGCAGATGATCGCTTATCACACAGCGCTCCACCGGGGCACGGATGTCGACCAGCCGCGCAATCTGGCGAAGTCGGTCACTGTGGAATGAGCCCTGCGGCGCAGCTTCTCGACGATCTGCGCGGAGCTGGAGATGTGGTGAAAGCCCGGGAAATGGCCGCCTATCACAAGACCGACCGCACCTTTCTGGGCGTGCCCGCGGCGATGCTGGACACGAAGGCGCGCGATCTGCGCCGCGAGATCACGCTGGAGGAGCGCTGCGTGCTTGCCCAAGAGCTATGGGCGAGCGATGTCCATGAAGCCTGCATTTTCGCGGCCAAACTGCTGACGCAGGCGCGTATCCGGCCTGATGATGCGCCGGTCTGGCAGATCATCGCGGATTGGGCGCAGGGCTTTGACAGTTGGGCCCTGGCTGATCATGCCAGCATCGCCGGGGCCAAGCGCTTGCAGGCGGACCCGTCACGGCTGGACGCGGTCGAGGGCTGGACGACATCCG
>SKIM01000334.1 GCA_007116445.1 Natronohydrobacter sp. | reverse complement strand
TCCGAATCATCGTGTAATAGTGGTGCCCCCTGCATGAAAATGTGGATAACCTCCCAAAATCACGAGGAATTCCCGGCCTTTCTGGAAGCGAAGGATGCATCGTTAACCTCGTATCCGGATACGCTTGCTATAATGTGGTGTGGATGCTGTAGCGATCTGCCGATGTCTTTCCCGTGGCGGATTGTCGTGGTCCATTCGTTCATTGAGCCTTGCAGGGTGCTGTGAGCGGCCTTACCGTGCGATTCCAATACGTTTTGCAGCGAGGTCCCATGCGCATAGATGTCTTTAGCGCCAAGCCACATGATCTTGAATTCTTGCGCGCGGCTGCAACAGATAAAGCGCTCGAGTTGCAGTTCCATGAGGCGCGGCTGAACGCTGATACTTCACGGCTGGCAGAAGGCGCGGAAGTGGTCTGCGCCTTCGTGAATGATGATCTTGCGCGCGAGACCATCGCAAAGCTGCAAGAGTTTGGCGTGACGCTGATCGCGCTGCGTTCGGCGGGGTTCAACCATGTCGATCTGCGCGCGGCACACGCGGCCGGGATCGCTGTCGCGCGTGTGCCGGCCTATTCGCCCTATGCCGTGGCCGAGCATACGCTCGCCCTGATCCTGGCATTGAACCGCAAGACGCACCGCGCCTTTAACCGGGTGCGCGAGGGTAATTTCGCGCTCGACGGGTTGATGGGGTTCGACATGCACGGCAAGGTCGCGGGCATAGTCGGCACCGGGCTGATCGGGACCGTTCTGGCGCGCATCCTGTGCGGGCTCGGTTGTGAGGTTCTGGCCAGTGACCCCTATCCGAGTGTCGAATGCAAAGCCCTTGGCGTGCGCTATGTCGAGATGGAGCAATTGCTTGGCCGCGCCGATATCATCACCCTGCAATGCCCGCTGACGCCTGAGACACATCACCTGATCGATGACGCGGCGATTGCCCGCATGAAACCGGGGGTGATGCTGGTCAATACCTCGCGCGGGGCCGTGGTTGATACGAAAGCGGTTATTCGCGGGCTGAAATCGGGGCAAATCGGGGCGCTGGGGCTGGATGTCTATGAGGAAGAGGGGGATCTCTTCTTCGAGGACCTGTCAAACAGTTACATCCCCGATGACGTCTTCGCCCGATTGCTGACCTTTCCCAATGTCCTGATTACCGGCCATCAGGGGTTTTTCACCCGCGAAGCCCTGCGGGCGATAGCAGAGACAACTATCGCCAATATCACGCAGTTCCAGCGGACGGGCGCGCCCATGCATCCTGTCAAGCTGCCCGAGTGATATGCAGGCGCTACTGGCCGGTCTGCCGCTACTGGTCGTACTGGCGCTTCTGCATTGGCGGGCGGCGTTGGCCGGGGCGGCTGGGCTGGGGGTCGCGCTTGCGGTTATCTTGGGTTTCGGGCGGCTGGATGTGGTCTTGCTGGTCGGGGCGGGGCTGGAAGCGGCCAGCAGCACGGCCACGATCCTGTGGATCATCCTTCCCGCGCTCGCGATCTTTGAGTTGCAGGCGCGCGTAGGCGCGTTCGACCGCTTCCGCAAGGCGCTGGTGCAGATCAGCGATGACCGCGCAGTGCAGGCATTGCTGATCGCGTGGTTTTTCGGGCTGTTCATGGAAGGGGCGGCAGGGTTCGGTACGCCGGTTGCCCTCGCCGCGCCCTTGCTAGTGGGCTTGGGCTTCGCGCCGGTCCGAGCTGTGGCACTGGCGCTTCTGGGACATGCGGGTGGCGTTTCCTTCGGGGCCGTGGGCACGCCTGCGCTGTCGCAGATTGCGCTACTGGACTTGCCCGCCGCCGCGCTTTCGGGCTGGACGATGGCTCTGCATCTGGTGCCGATAAGCCTGCTCGCTCTGGCTGTCATGCGGCTGGCGCAGGGGGGCAGGCTGACGGGCGCGCAGATACGGCTGGCCCTGCTGGCAGCGGCGTGCTTTGTCCTGCCCGCAATGGCGCTGGCTTGGCTGACCGGGCCGGAACTGCCGACCTTGGGCGGTGCGTTCATTGGTGGTATAGTCTTCGTTATGCTGATCCGCCGCAAAAGCATTCAGAGCAACGCGAGGTGGGAGCTTGCCGATCTTCTGCCCTATCTGCTGATCCTGGCACTGGTTCTGCTGACACGCCTGGTTGCCCCCTTGCAAGCCACCCTGTCAGGGCTTTGGCTGGGATGGGACTTGCAGGGTTATTCTGGCGGGTTGGCACCGCTTTACCATCCTGGCAAGTTGCTGATGCTGGGTCTGGTGCTGGCGGCATCGCTGACGGGACGTCGCGCAGCGCTTGGCCCTGCAATGGGGGCCGCGCTGCGCAGGCTTGTGCCAGTGGCGCTCGCGCTTTTCGTGATGCTGGCGCTGGCGCGGCTGATGGTGCATGGCGGGCTGATCGCACAGGCGGCCGAGGCAGCGGCGCAGACAGGGGCGTTCTGGCCGCTTCTTGTCCCGCTCATCGGGGCCTTGGGCACCTTCGTCAGCGGGTCGGCAACGGCTTCAAATATCCTTTTCACCGAATTTCAGGCCGCCACGGCGCGCAGTCTGGACCTGCCGCTCATCCTGATGGTCGCAGGGCAAGGCGTGGGGGCCGCCATCGGAAATGCCATCGCACCGCATAACATCATCGCAGGCACGGCGACTGTGGGGCTGACCGGGCGAGACGGCGAGGTCTTGCGCCATACGCTTGCCCCTGTGCTGGTCTATGCACTGTCTGCGGGGGCCATTCTGGTGGTGCTCGTGACATGGGTAGCTTGAGCTTTGCTGAGCCTTCGAGCTGTCAGGCCCTCACGACCAAGTTGTGAGGCTGAAATCAAAGCCTTTCTTACTATGCTGGATCAGAAGTTTCCGAAAGCCGTTCCGAGTGTGACGAGCACCACCAGCGCAAGAGTCGGGATCAGGACAGCGACCACAGCTATGTCCTTGTATGCCTCGCGATGGGTCAGACCGCAGATTGTCAGTAAGGTGATTACCGCGCCATTATGCGGCAGCGCGTCCAGCCCGCCGGTTGCTACAGCCGTCACCCGGTGCAGCAGTTCGGGCGACACCCCGGCAGCCAGCCCCATCTCCAGATAGGTCTCGCCCAGGGTCGACAATGCGATCGACATACCCCCCGAGGCAGAGCCGGTCATCCCCGCCAGCAGGCTGGTGCCGACCGCCAGCGAAATCAGCGGGTTATCCCCGCCCACGGTCACCACCCAGTCGCGGATCACGCCAAAGGCAGAAAGCGATGCAATCACCGCGCCGAAACCCACAAGGCTTGCAGTGTTGAATATGGGCTTGAGCGAATCCTGTGCGCCATCTTCCAGCGTTTCGCCCATCCCTTCAGCCAACCGGCGCCAATTGAGCGCAACGAGCACAAGCGAGGCCAGCGTCAGTGCCGCAATGATTGACCAGACGCCGCGCACCGAACCAACATCCGTTTCGCCGAATTCCGGCTGCGACAGATAGCCCGTGTCCATCGCCGGGATCAACAGGAAGGTGAAGGCAAGGTTCAGGGCCAGAACCAGCACCAGCGGCAGCGCGGCCACGGTCAGCGACGGGGTGCTGACAGGATCCTTGCCCGCCGCACTCTCTTCGGGGTCGGTGCCGTAACCGGGCCCTAAGGCCCGCGCGCGGTATTCCAGCCAGCCCCATCCGAAGCCCAGCATCAGCGCCCCGGTGATCAGCCCCAGCCCCGGCGCGGCGAAGGGTGTGGTGCCGAAATACGGCATCGGGATCGCATTCTGAATTGCCGGCGTGCCCGGCAGCGCGGTCATCGTGAAGGTGAAGGCGCCAAGGGCAATGCTCGCCGGGATCAGCACCTTCGGCAGGTCCGACTCGCGGAACAGGGCGGCAGCGATCGGCCATACGGCAAAGGCCACCACGAACAGCGACACGCCGCCATAAGTCATCAAGGCACAGGACAAGACAACGGCCAGGATCGCCTTGTCTGGCCCCAACCCGTGGATGCCCCCGTCCGCCAATACCCGCGCGGAGCCCGATGCCTCCATCAGCTTGCCAAAAACCGCCCCCAGCAGGAACAGGGGGAAGTACTGGATGATGAACCCGCCCGTCGCCTCCATGAATATCTGGGTGTAGCTGGCCAGAACCGGCCCCCCCTCGGCGGCCAGAACTGCCAGAAGCGCCATGGCTGGTGCCAGCAGAAGCAGGCTCAGCCCGCGATAGGCCAGAAACATCAGCCCGGCCAGCGCGGCAGCGATGACGAAGACCCCCAGCATGGCTTAGCGCTCCGCTTGCGAGAGCGCGACAGACGGGTCGTCGAAAAAGGCCGCCAGATCAAAGGTCGATTCCTGCCCGATCCGGTCAAAATTCGCGTCCAGCCATCCCTCTGCCCAGCCCCGCCCGCGCTGGAACAAAAGCCGCAGATAGGACCACTCCGCATTCATCTTGCTCGAGGCAGAGAGATCCTGCACCTCCGCGTCAGTGTGGATCAGGTGGATATAGGTTTGCCCCGCCGCACCAAGGTCGACACCCTTGGCCGCAACAATCTCCTGCATCAGTGAGATGGCGCGCAATTCCTTGATCAGGGCCGTGTTGAAGCTGATCTCGTTCACGCGGTTCATAATGTCGCGGGCCGATAGGGGGGTGTCATGGCGCACCACCGGGTTGATCTGTACGATCACGATATCGGGGCTGGCTTTGCTGATCACCAGCGGCATCAAGGCCGGATTGGCGCTGAATCCGCCATCCCAATAGAGTTCGTCATCGATCACAACCGCCGGATAAAGCTGCGGCAGACAGGCCGAAGCCATCACCGCATCCAGTGTGACCGCCCCGCGTGAAAAGATGCGCGCGCGCCCGGTGCGCACATGCGTCGCCGTCACATGGACCGCGATCGACTTGCAGCGGTTCACGTTATCGAAATCGACCTGTTCTTCAACCAGATCGCGCAACGGATTGATGTTCAGGGGGTTCAACTGATATGGCGATAGCACCCGACTGAGCCCTTCGAAGAACAGATAGCCGGGCGAGGCGTCCAGACTGTACTGCCCCAGCATCCGGTCCAGCGGGCTGCGTTGCAAAGGCGACGCCATCGCCGCGCGGCTGATCGCGCGCCAGAAGTCTTCGAGTGACGCCCGCGCCGCCTCACGCCCGCCGCGTTCAAAGCCATCGGCCAGCACCACGGCATTCATCGCCCCGGCACTGGTGCCGCTGATCTCGCCAATCTGCAGCCGGTCGTCTTCCAGAAGCCGATCCAGAACGCCCCACGTCAGCGCCCCATGTGACCCGCCGCCCTGAAGGGCCAGATTGATGCACTTGCGATTGCCTGAAGCTGCCATGTGGTTTCCAATGCCGCGGTGCGGCATTTCTATCATCTTCAGGATCCTCGTGCAACGCATGCTCGGTGCGCTATGTTGCGGCGCGGTTTTGTTTTGGTTCAGCTCGGCTGGTTCATCAGCCCGCGCATGATCGCATAACAGGCACCCATCAGAACCAGCGTGAAGGGCAGACCCCTTTGCAAGACGCAACAACTTGATGCATCGCAATGACGTGCTGACGTTCAATTGCTATCCTGCAACGAAAGCTGCCCGTGCGCGCCTGATTCATAAGTACGAAACGCACAGGCCATTGCACTGAGGAGGCGTCATGAACACCCGTAGAATGCCACCGCCGCCTGAACAGCCTGACAAACCGATACTAGCGCGAATGCTCTGGCTTTTTGTATTGGGCTTGGTTGCGTTGACATTCATGCTGACGCAACAACCGACCGCGCCCGGTGCCACGGCGACCATCTCATACAGTGAAATAAAAACCCTGATCCGCAATAGCGACGTGCGCGAGGTGACGCTGGAGGAAACGGCCATTGTTGCATGGCTGCACGACCAAAGAAGCGATGGCGTCAGCCGTGTGCGGGCCATCACACCAGCGCAACCTGATCCGACGCTATTGCCCTTGCTTGAAGATATGGGCGTCATCGTGACGGCCCAAGCCCCGCGCGCTCCTTCGGCCTTGATCTGGTTTCTGCCATGGATTCTGATCCTTGGGTTCTATTTCTGGCTCAGCCGTCGGATGATGGGCGGCTTGGGTGGTCGTCTGGGCGGTGGATTGGGTGGCGGGATGGGCGATTTCCTAAGCGGTCGGTCGTCGAAACCCGCGAAGCTGACCAGCAAGGTCACATTTGCTGATGTCGCAGGTCAGGACGAAGCCAAGCGCGAAGTGTCGGAACTCGTGGAATTCCTGCGCGACCCCGACCGTTTCCAGCGCGTGGGAGCCACGGTGCCGCATGGGGTGCTGATGATGGGTCCGCCCGGCACTGGCAAGACGCTTCTGGCGCGCGCATTGGCGGGCGAAGCGGATGTGCCGTTCTTCTCGACCTCGGGATCGGAGTTTGTGGAAATGTTCGTCGGTGTTGGTGCCGGGCGCGTCCGCAAGATGTTTGAAGCCGCACGGCAGCATGCGCCTGCTATCATCTTTATCGACGAATTGGACAGTATAGGGCGCACGCGCGGCACAGGTCTGGGTGGGGGCCATGACGAAAGAGAGCAGACGCTGAACCAGATACTGGCCGAACTTGACGGGTTCAGCGCGCGCGAGGCCGTGGTGGTGCTGGCCGCGACCAACCGCCCCGACGTGCTGGACCCCGCGCTGCTGCGTCCGGGGCGGTTTGACCGTCATGTCACCCTGTCGCTGCCCGACAAGGACGCGCGGCGCGCAATCCTGAATGTGCATATCAGGGGCCTGCCCCTGCACAGCGATGTCGATCTGGATCAGGTCGCGGCGGGCACGCCGGGTTTTTCAGGGGCGGATCTGAAAAACCTGCTGAATGAAGCCGCGATTACGGCCGCGCGCCGTCATGCTGGCGACATCACCCATGCCGATCTGGACGAGGCGCGCGACAAGGTGATGATGGGCACTGTGCGCACACTGGCGATCCAGCCTGATGAACGCCACCGGCTGGCTGTCCATGAGGCGGGCCATACGGCGGCGGCCTTTTGCAACCCGGGCAGCGATCCGATCTACAAGGTCACGATCATCCCGCGCGGGCGCAGTCTTGGCAGCACGCATATGTTGCCCGCCCATGACCGTCACACCCTGCCTGAATCCTATTTGCGCGCGCAACTGGTCACGCTGCTAGCCGGGCGGGCGGCGGAAAAGTTGCTGCTTGGGTCCGTCAGTTCGGGTGCAGATGACGATAGCGAATGTCGCGGGTGATCTGGTCGGGTGACAACTCGCCACTGCCGGAGGGATCGACGAAGAAATACGGAAAGTTGTTGGCATAGGCAATCGGCGTGCCTGCGATCTCGGCCGCTTAGACCCGGACGGCATCCATCAACTGGCTCTTCAGGGCAACGATCTCACTGTGAATTCTCCCCGAGCGGTCGCCAGTCCCTGCAAAACCCCGATGCTGGGTGCGGATGTCGCGCAGCTCATCAACCCCGCGATGGTAGGCCAGACAGCCATCGGCTTTGACTGCGGTGCTGTGCGGCTCGTGGTAGGCGACGTAAGTATCTGCGCTCGGCACATGAATGAAGCGCCCTGCATACTGATAGCCCCAGACGCACGGCTGTCCGCTTCGAGATCACCGACACGACACGCCTGTCGCTGGAGCGATGGATCAAGGATCCTGAAATGATCGGTTGTGAGTATCTCTGGCCCAGCCGTCTCCATGCCAGTCCGCACCTGTCCACGCGCCAATATGCCCGGATCATGCGCGACTGGGTGCTCTCGATCGGGTTGGAACCAAGTGCTTACGGCACTCATTCGATGCGCCGCACCAAGGTTGTCCAGATTTACAAGAAGACCGGCAACTTGCGCGCAGTCCAACTGTTGCTTGGCCACACGAAGATGGACAGCACTGTGCGTTATCTCGGCGTTGATCTGGATGATGCGCTGTCCTTGTCGGAAGGGATCGACCTGTAAGCTGTGCCTGGCCGGTTCAGGCCG
>SKIM01000044.1 GCA_007116445.1 Natronohydrobacter sp. | reverse complement strand
TCGGGTGCGGTGGCGAAAGGGTGCCGCACGCCGGTCATGTCATCTTTCATTGCTCACGCTGCCAAATCCTCGTCTGACAGACGGTATAGCCCATCCGCGCCTGCGCGCAAGGCTGCGAGGCACGCCGCATGCTCGGGCAGAAGTCGTGTGATGAAGACCTGCGCCAAGGCCTGACGCGCGCCGCCTGCATCGCGCGCGGCCTTCAGATGGTAATGCGCGCCCAGCACCCGCGCGAAGGCACGCAGATAGGACGTGGCCCCGGCAAAGCGGTCATTCATCGGCTGGGCGATCAGCCATTCCGTCGCCTCGCGCAGCGATTCTGCGGCTTGCCAGACAGGTTCGGCCAAATCCGGCAGGGAAGCGCGGGCGGCTTCGGCCCCGTCTTCGATTTCCTGCAAGAGCCGGAACGCGGCCTCGCCCCCATCCATCATCTTGCGCCCCACAAGATCCATCGCCTGGATCCCGTTTGTTCCCTCATAGATCGCGGTCACGCGCACATCGCGCAGGTATTGCGCCGCGCCAGTTTCCTCGACAAAGCCCATTCCTCCATGGATCTGGATGCCGTCCTGCGCGACGGCCATGCCAGTGTCAGTGCCTTGCGCCTTGGTGATCGGCGTCAGCAACGCCGCCCGCGCGGCCCATTCAGTCGAACCAGTCGCTGTCGCCATGTCGATCGCGACCGCATTGGCGAGCGCGATGGCGCGCATTGCGAAGATCTCGGCCTTCATCTGCGCGAGCATCCGGCGCACATCCGCATGCCCGAGGATCGCATCCTGCGCCCCGCGCGGGGTTGGCCCCTGCTGACGGTCGCGGGCGTAATCAAGCGCGTGTTGATAGGCGGCCTCGGCCACGCCGATGCCCTGGACGCCCACACCGACGCGGGCATTGTTCATCATGGTAAACATCGCAGCCATGCCCCGGTGTTCCTCGCCGACCAGCCAGCCGGTCGCGCCCGAATACTCCATGACCGCAGTCGGCGAGCCATGCAGGCCGAGCTTATGCTCGAGCGACACAGCCTGCACCGCATTGCGTGCGCCGAGGCTGCCGTCTTCCTCTGGCAGGAATTTCGGCACCAGAAACAGACTGATGCCACGCGTTCCTTCAGCACCTTCGGGCAGGCGCGCGAGGACCAGATGGCAGATATTGCCGCCGAAATCGTGATCGCCATAAGAGATGTAGATTTTCTGGCCGGTGATCGCGTAAGTGCCGTCGCCGCGCGGCTCGGCGCGGGTGCGCAGCGCCCCCACATCGCTGCCTGCTTGCGGCTCGGTCAGGTTCATAGTGCCGGTCCATTCGCCGGAAATGAGCTTGGGCAGATACAAAGCCTTGATCGCGTCGGAGGCATGATGCTCCAGCGCCTCGATCTGCCCCAGCGTCAGCAGCGCATTGACCTGCAGCGCCAGACAGGATGCCGACATCATGTCATGCACGGCCACCGCCAGCGCCTGCGGCAGCCCCATGCCGCCATGATCGGCATCGGCCGCGATCCCAAGCCAGCCCCCGTCAGCAACAGCGCGAAACGCTTCTGCAAAACCCGGCGGCGTGCGCACAATGCCATTGTCGAGCCGCGCCGGATGCTGATCGCCCACGCGCTGCAGGGGGGCCATGACCTCTTCGGTGAGTTTCGCGGCCTCGCTGAGGATCGCCTGTACCGTATCGGGCGTGGCCTCGGCGAAACGCTGGGTGGCCAGCACCTGATCGAAACCGACGATCTGATCGAGCAGATAGGTGAAATCACGAAGGGGGGCGCGGTAGGACATCGACAAAGCTCCGTCAGTCAAAGACACTGGGCTGGCTTGGCAAGGGCGCGACGAGCGCCTAAGACAGCCCCAGGCTCTGGTTCTAGCGAGTTCGGGCCTGATCCTGAAACAGAACGCCACGTCACGAAAATGGATGAAATGCGCGCGATAAGCACCCAGACACTGGCCGCGACGCCCGAGGGGATCGCGCAAGCCGCGCGTTTGTTGTCGGCGGGCGCGCTGGTCGCGCTGCCCACCGAAACCGTCTATGGTCTGGCCGGTGACGCGCGCAACCCCGATGCAGTGGCAGGGATTTTCGCCGCCAAAGGCCGCCCCCAGCACAACCCGTTGATCGTGCATCTGGCGGATCTCGATCAGGCGCTGGCGCTGGCCGAAATCCCCACACAGGGGCTTGCGCTTGCGCGTGCCTTCTGGCCAGGCCCGCTGACACTGGTGGCCCCCCTGCGCGCAGGCCACGGGCTTGCACCGGCTGTCACGGCGGGGCTCGACAGCGTCGCGCTTAGGCTGCCTGCCCACCCTGCGGCCCGCGCGCTGCTTACTGCCTTCGGAGGGCCAGTTGCCGCGCCCTCGGCCAACCCTTCGGGCCGGATCAGCCCGACAACGGCTGCGCATGTGCTGGCGGGGCTCGACGGGCGTATCGCCGCGGTGCTGGACGGCGGGGCCTGCGCTGTGGGTCTGGAATCAAGCATCGTGGGATTTGATGGCGCGAACACGCTTTTGTTGCGCGAAGGCGGGATCAGCCGCGACGCGCTGGAGGCGGTCTTGGGCACGCGGCTCGGGCGCGACGACTCCGGCAAGATCACGGCCCCCGGCCAACTGGCCGCGCATTACGCACCACGCGCGGCGCTGCGGCTGAATGCACGCGCGCCTGCGCCGGGAGAAGTCTGGATCGGCTTCGGGCCGGATTGCGACGGGGCGGACTTGTCGCTATCGCAGACCGGAGATCTGGCAGAGGCAGCGGCGCGGCTTTTTGCGGTTCTACATGCGGCTGATGCCATGGGGCGCGCGATCGCAGTCGCGCCTGTGCCAGAGCGGGGTCTGGGGGCTGCGATCAATGACCGCTTGTGGCGGGCAGCGGCGCCCAAGGGGGCTTGAAGGGCGGCTGCCCTTCAAACTACCCGCTTCAAGGGGAGCACGCTCCCCTTGAAAATCCCCGTGGATATTTGGGCAAGGATGAAAATCAGTCGCGCAGAAGCTCGTTGATGCCGGTCTTGGAGCGGGTCTGCGCATCGACGCGTTTGACGATCACCGCGCAATAGAGGTTAATGCCATTCTTCGACGGCATGGACCCTGCGACCACAACCGAGTAGGGCGGCACTTCGCCGTAAGTCACCGTGCCGGTTTCGCGGTCAACGATCTTGGTCGATTTGCCGATAAACACGCCCATGCCCAACACTGAGCCTTCGCGCACGATACAGCCTTCGACCACTTCGGAACGCGCGCCGATGAAGCAGTTATCCTCGATGATCGTCGGCCCGGCCTGCATTGGCTCGAGCACGCCACCGATACCTACGCCGCCCGAGAGATGCACGTTCTTGCCGATCTGCGCACAACTGCCCACCGTCGCCCAGGTATCAACCATCGTGCCGCTGTCGACATAGGCGCCGAGATTGACGAAAGAGGGCATCAACACGACGCCGGGCGCGATATAGGCGGATTTGCGCACCACGCAATTTGGCACCGCGCGGAAGCCTGCTTGTCCCCAAGCCGCTGCATCCCAGCCCTTGAACTTGCTGTCGACCTTGTCCCACCAGCCACCACCTTGCGGGCCACCGCTTTGTTCTTCCATATCCTTGATGCGAAAGCCCAGAAGCACGGCCTTCTTGGCCCATTGGTTGACATGCCACTGCCCGTCTGCCTGCCGCTCCGCAACACGCAGCGCGCCGCTGTCAAGCGCGTCGAGTGTCGCCTCGATGGCATCGCGATGCATGCCCTTGCTGGCGGAACTGAGCGTATCACGCGCCTCCCATGCGGCCTCGATCTGGGTTTCAAGCGCTTTGGTATCGGTCATCCTTCGGCTCCATTGGGCTGGTCATCTGATCGCACAGCCTATAGCCTCGCGCCGGACAAACCGCAATCAGCCGCATGACCGGAGGCTTTCTTGAAAGACCAGAGCAAGACGCGCCCGTTTCCCGACGCTCAAGAAGATGTGCGCCATTGGGACGAAACGCCGGACACCCCCCAGACGCGGCATCCAGCCTATCGGCTGGCCTTCACTGACACGGAATTCCTGCTGCGCGACGAATTGCGCCCGGTGCGGCTGCAGCTGGAATTGCTCAAGCCTGACCTGTTGATGACCGAGCGTGGCATCCAGTCGACCATCGTCATGTTCGGGGGTGCCCGCATTCCGCGCCCTGAAGATGCGGCTTCGGCCAGAACCGCCACGCTTGCGGATCTGTCACGATTTTATGAAGTTGCACGCGACTTCGCCCACAAGATGACATTGCGTTCGGTTCAGAGCTACGGACGCGAGGATGTGATTGTAACTGGCGGCGGCCCTGGAGTGATGGAAGCGGGAAATCGCGGTGCGCAAGAGGCCGGTGGCGCCTCGATTGGTCTGAACATTGTCCTGCCCCATGAGCAGGCGCCGAATGGCTATGTCACGCCCGATCTGTCCTTCAACTTTCACTATTTCGCCATCCGTAAGATGCATTTCCTGATGCGGGCCAAAGCGATCACAGTCTTCCCCGGGGGCTTCGGGACGCTGGACGAGCTGTTCGAGACGCTGACCCTCATCCAAACACAACGCATGCGCAAGATGCCTTTCATCCTGTTCGGGCGCGCATTCTGGGAGCGGATCATCAACTGGGAGGCGCTCGCCGAGGCAGGCACCATCAGCCGGGAGGATCTGGAATTATTCAACTATGCCGAAACCGCCGACGAGGCCATTGCCATCATCGACGAATTCAGACCGGACTGCTGAACGCCGAGCGGGGCATGACACAAAGCAAGGCGATGCGTCCGAGATCGTGCTATGATTGTCCATGGAGGAGGACCATATCATGATCAACGAGACCGACATTCTGGACATGACCTGCCTGAGCCGCGCGCAGATCGAGGCGATTGCGGCGCATGAACATCTCGACATAGTGCCTGCAGCCGAGTTGGGCGAATACCTGATGCACATCCATCATGGGCCACAAAAGGTGCAGCAGATGATCTGTGACGATATCACCGATGCGCTTCATCTCGACGATCTGCCACGCGCACGGGCGCTCTATGCCGCGCTCAAGGACTTTCTTGCAGACCACCCCGAAGCCCTGCGCGGCAATGGCTGAACTTCAGCAGTAGCGGGCGAACAGCACCTTGAGCGCTGCGGCGCTCTGCGTCACGTCATGGTCCGCCACGACGCGCGCACGACCCTGTGCACCCATGTCTGACAGCGCGTCGGGCGTGGCGTCAAGACAGTCCCGCATGGCAGCAGACAGCCCGGACACATCACCCGCAGGTATCAGCCAGCCACAACGCGCATCCACCAGCTCGGGGATGCCTGCAATATAGGTCGAAATGACCGGCCGCCCCCGCGCGAAGGCTTCCATGATCACGATCGGCAGCCCTTCTGCGAAACTCGGCAGAACCAGCGCACGCGCTTCGGCCAGCGCGGCGCTGACGCGCGCATTATCCGCCCAGCCGCGCAGGGTGATATGGGCCTCAAGCCCATGGGTGCGGATCGCGGTTTCAATGGCGGGACGGCTCTCGCCATCGCCTATAAGTACCAACCGCGCAGCGGGATGGGTCGCGCGCAATTCGGCCATCGCCTCGACCAGCAAGAGTTGCGCTTTTTGCGGACAAAGCCGACCAATACAGAGGAAAGGCGCGTCAGATTGCGGCGCGACTGCAGGTGTCAGCGCGCCCAGATCAACCCCGCACCGCACGACATGCAGCTTGTCCCAATGCGCCATCCCTGCAGCCAAGGCAAGCTGTGTGCGGGCAAAATGCGTAATGGCCACGGCAAAGCGGGCCTCGGTGATCTTCAGCGCCAAGGACGCGGCCACAGGGTCGACGAATTCATCCGGCCCATGCGCGGTAAAGGAATAGCCCGGCCCGCCCAGCCGCGCGGCCAAGAGCGCCACAGCAGCTGTATTGGTCGTGAAATGTGCATGAATATGCGACAACCCCACGCTCCGGGCCTTCAATTCAACCGCTTCAAGCAGATACGCAACATGGCGCACAAGCGCGCCGGGCCCGGCATTGCGCCACAGATGCCACGCGCCCGCGACCGCCCGCGCCATGCCGCGCGGATTGATGAACGCCTCGCGCAAGCCACCTACCACCAGCCGTAGCGCGCCGCGCTCCAACAGATAGCGGCAGGAACCGGCCTCGCGCTGGTCCGCCGGATCGACCAGCGCCTGATCCCAGCGCCGGACAGCGAAGCGCGTGACCGAGACGCCTTGTGCCTCCAGCGCCGCGATCTCGCGCCGTATGAAGGTCGCGGAGGTCACGGGGTAGGTGTTCATCAGATAGCCGATACGCATGAAGCGGACCTTATTTGGTAGCAGTTGTCAGGGCTATGGCGCATCATGGGTGTTTGGCGCAACATGTTCAATCACTCGTCCAGATCAGTGCAGCAGATCGGTTTTTGCCAACCCTATGCCACCGTGCCCGACTGCACTGGTTCCCCGACATCTGTCAATGCGCTATGCCGCCAACACAGCCCGCGCCCCGTGCACCTGAAAGCAACCACCGCATCGCGCCCTCCTCGCAATCCGACACCGCCTCGGCGCATCGGAAAGCCCACAGCGTGAAGGATTGCTGCGAAAAAGCCATCGCGCCAAGTCTTACGATTTCACGCAAGCTGTCGAACCTCAGAGGGGCATTTGACATGCTTGTCCGCTCTCTCTTGCTGATGCCCCGAGGCGATCAACATATTTTAAAAAAATTTTATGTTTTTACCCTTGCATCTGGTTGCACTCAGCTGGCCTTGCACTGTGCTTCAATACACAAATCGTTAACTCCATCGCGATAAAAAAAATCAATTCCAACTCCCTGATGATGACTCGCGCCACCGGAGATCTGAAAAATAATTCCATCAAGTCTTCACGATTTACTCGACATTTTCCCAAAGCGCATGCGCACTGAAAATACCTGCGCAAAGGGAAAGGTTCGACAGCTTCAGCATGACCGCAAAGGATCATAATGTTTTTAGGCCTTACATACGCACAATTTGTCGGAGCAACCGGGCTCGCGATCGTCACAAGAAACGGCACACCGGCGGAAACAACTTTTGTCGGCCGTCACGATATTTCGGTAACCATTGGCGCGAACCGGAAGTCAAAATCAGGCCCTGGTCAGAACGGCTGGCTTACAATCACGGCCAAGAGCTACGATCCTCTGCCATGGAATATTATCCCCGTCTATGCTGTGGGCGTTTCGATTGATGGCGCAGGCTTCGCAACAGCGGGCATTGGCAAGAGATTCAATGCAGACAAACTGGAAATTGTCCCGTTCTGGGGCCCTGCGCTCTATCAAAGAAGCTTGTCTTCCTTCGACCGAAAAGATCTCATTCAATTTCGCACAGGTCTGGATATCTCTTATCCGATCGGGGATCGAAGCAAGGTTGTTGGTGGCTTCTATCACATTTCCAATGCCAAAATAACATCCCAGTCCGCAGGAATTGATGTTTTCCATATCGGATTACAAATGGTTTTTTAAAATTTGAAAACCACAAAACCAAAACCGCACTTGAAAGAAAAGTGAATAATAACTTTTGCATTCTCAGCCGTTTACACGTCCACATCCTCCACAAACCGCGCATTCTCGCTGATGTATTGAAACCGCAGCTCCGGCTTCTTGCCCATCAGCCGCTCCACCAGATCCGAAGTCTCGCCTGGCAGGTCGTCATCCACCGAAACCCGAATGAGGCGGCGCGAGGCGGGGTCCATGGTGGTTTCCTTCAGATCCTTCGCATCCATCTCGCCCAAGCCCTTGAAGCGTGAGACATCGACCTTGCCCTTGCCGCCGAAACCCTCGGCCAGCAGACGCTCCTTCTCGACCTCATCAAGCGCATAGACCCGCTTCGCGCCCTGGGTCAGCCGAAACAGCGGCGGGCAAGCGAGATACAGGTGCCCCGCATCGATCATCGGGCGCATCTGGGT